>JAAYKA010000125.1 GCA_012522635.1 Candidatus Cloacimonadota bacterium | reverse complement strand
TTTGCGCAAAGGCAAGTATTGTCATCAATAACATTGCAAATAAAAGAAAAGCCTTTCTCATGCTTTCTCCTTCGATTACGTGATTATTATAAAATGTTTATATATATTCCGGTCTCTTCAAACAAGATTTAACAACATCTGACACAATCACTTGCTGCGGGCACGGTTGAAGAGGATATTCCAAAATCCACGCCAGAAATATTTCCAATCTGTGGCGAAGGGTTTTTGTTGTTTTGCCAAAATATAGCGGCGTTCGGATTCCACAATTTCCTCGAAGCTTTCGGGCAGGTCGGTGTAAAAAGGTGGGATGAGGCCTGGTTTGAATGTGAGACGAAGTTCCTGCATATCAAGGGGATACAAGGAAAAATAGTGTTCGCTGAGAGCCCGCACGCCCACCAGGGCCAGTTCGCCCTTGAAGAAATTGTAGAGTTGGGGCAATTCGTCTATCCACAGGCTGCGCAAAACTTTACCCCAGGAGGTGACCCGGAAATCGTTTTTGAATTTTCCGCCATCCTGCAGGGCGTTGGTTTGGAAAACGTAATCCTGCAGATATTCGCTGTAGGGGTGCATGGTGCGGAATTTGCGGAGATAGATAACTTTTCGGTTTTGGCCCAGGCGTTTGAGACGAATCAGCGGGCCGTAGCTTGGGTTTGGGTCTCTGCTGGGTGGATTGGTTTTTTTCAGGATGAAGTGCATGAAGCCATCGATTTCGCGCTTGTGAACCAGCTCGAAGCCACAGAAATAGAAGCGTCCCATCATCTCCGTTTCGGAAAGCGCGCGGTTTTTGCCCTTGGTGAGCGCGAAATACCAACCCTGGAAAATGGGCAATTTGGGCATCACGCGGCGTAACAGGAAATCCAGGAAATATAGCGGCGGGCCGAAAACGGGGCTGTATTTTCGGTTGAAATGGGCGCGGCGCTGGGTGATGGTTTGTCCGTGACAGATGAAAACGCCGCCGTCCTCCAGCAGTTGATTGGCTTTGATGAGATAGACATTCATGCGGCGTAAGTCGTTTATGCGGTGTAGGTTTATGAACATCTGTCTGGAGGCGGGTGGCTCGTTTTCGATGTTGAAGAGAACTTCAGAATTCAGAATCAGGGTGCGGTTGCTGGCAAAGCGTTCGAGATCGAGAAATTCCGCGAGGAATTCGTAGAGTTTATCGGTGTTGCGGAGATAGTTTTGGCGCAGATGCTGGTTGACGCTGTCGCTGATGCCGTTTTGGGAAAAAACTGGGGCATAGACGCTGTGGTTGATGGCGGGGATTTCGGCGGGAAATTGCAGAAGGTCGGCGGGACTTTGCGCTTCTTCCAGAGCTGGGGATTTGGTTGTGAGAGGCGCCGAGGCATAATTTTGGTTTTCGCGGCGGAAGTTTAAGGCGTAGTAGATGCCCATGAAAATGAAGAGTTCCAAGCCGACAGTGCCCAGCATGGTGCCCAAAACAACCTTGCGGGAAAAGCGGAACTGGCCGAAAACATACATCAGACCAAAGATCGCGGCCGAGGCGAAAGCATCGCTGTTGACAATCTGGCGCAGCATGTGCTTGCCCCGTGTTACTTTATCCAACTGGTATTTTCCGCCTAAAATGCCGCCCAAAACCCAGATGAGCGAGAAGGCGAGAAATGCGCGCCACCACACGAAATCCGCCAGCATGCGCTTGGTTCCGGAACGCATTTTGGCCACAAAAAGGAAGGAGAAGAGGATGATGAGGATGTCCAGAAGCAGGAGGAGGAAGAGGCGGAGGTTTTTATTTTTCATGGTGATATAGATTAGGGATGCACAGGATTAAGATGATGAAAAAAGATCATTTTTGAAATGAATGAGTTGTAAGTCATGTTGTTATTCTTTATTAAGTTGAAGGTCTTCACTGTCCATGTTATGCTGTAAGACATTGATGAGGTTTGGTTTGTGCATATTTTTGTATTCTTTCCTTCGTACCTGAGGCACCGTCCCAAAATTCAACAGAAGACCAACTTCGAAATCAGTGGCTTTCAGATAGTTTTGAAGCTGAAGAATGTGGTCATTAATGATTGAAGCGCTGGCTTTTAGCTCGATGATAACTTTGCCCTCAACCACAATATCGGCATAATAGTCACCAACCGCAAAGCCATCGTAAAAAACTCGAATTGGATATTGAGACTGTGCTTTTAGGCCGCGTTTTTCCATTTCGCGCAGCATGGCATTTTCGTAAACTTTTTCCAAAAAGCCAAAGCCCAAGGTGTTATAAACTGAATAGAAGCAGGGAATAATTGTTTCAGTGAGATCGTTATGTAAGAGTGTGATATTCTTGTCGCTCATTTAGTGTTCAAAACCTTTAAAATCCCTTTTTAATCCTCATCATCCTGTGTATCCCTAATCTATTCTGAAATAATCAACTGTACGTTCAAGGCCTTCACGGAAATCCACCCGCACCTCATAATCCAACAACTCCCGCGCTTTGTCTATCCCCGCCAGGGAATGTTTCACATCACCGGGACGTTCCGGTTCGAAGCGGGGCTGGATGTCTTTTCCCAGGATGCTATTTATCATTTGTACGAGGTCCAGCAGGGTGTAACGCTCTCCGCAGGCGACGTTTATCACTTCCCCAGCGGCTTTGGGCGCGGTGCAGGCCTGGATGTTTGCCCAGACGTTGTTTTCCACGTAGGTGAAGTCGCGGCTCTGGCTGCCGTCGCCATAGATCACGGGCTCCCTGTCCTGCTGGATGAGGCGGATGAATTTGGGGATGACCGCGCTGTATTGCGAGCTGGGGTCCTGGTTGGGGCCAAATACGTTGAAATAGCGCAAGGACACGGTTTCGAGGCCGTAGAGCTGGTAAAAAACCTGGCAATAGCGTTCCTGGGCGTATTTTGTGAGCGCATAGGGCGACATCGGGTTTACGGGCATGCTTTCCACCTTGGGCAGGCTTTCGCTGTTGCCGTAAATCGATGAGGATGATGCACATATCATGCGCTTTACGCCAAATTCGCGGGCGGCTTCCAACAGGTTTAGCGTGCCCAGAATGTTCACATCGTTGGAAGTGATGGGATCAGCGATGGAACGCGGCACGGAAGGCAGCGCGCCCTGGTGCAGAATGTAGTCCACGCCCTTCACGGCGGCGCGCACGATGTGGAAGGAGCGCAGGTCTCCCTCAAAAAGACTGAGCTGTGGGTTTTTTAGTAGCGGCAGGATGTTTTCGCGTTTGCCGGTGGCAAAGTTGTCCAAAACCCGCACTTCCATGCCTTGACGCAGAAGCTCTTGAACGATGTTTGAGCCGATGAAGCCGGCTCCGCCGGTGACTAAGTATTTCAT
>JAAYKA010000124.1 GCA_012522635.1 Candidatus Cloacimonadota bacterium | reverse complement strand
TCCTGAGCTCTGCGTTCCGGGAAAAGTCGATCAGGAATGGCGCCAAATCAGCGTGGGGAAAATACACTTCAACCCCAAATATCCATCCCAACAAATGCAAATCGAACTGAAACCCTATTTCTCAGATAGTCAAAACATCTAAATATCATAAACGCCAATCCCTTCTAATGGCAAAACGCGGGTGATCCCCGCGTTTTTTTGTGGGAATTTTCCTCTACAGTTTTAGGAGCGGACGATAAAACTCAACAACGCTTTTTTCGATGGCAGTGGGCACCAAACCACGTATGGAGCCGCCTTCCCGGATTATTTGTCTTATCTGGGTGGAGGAAATATCGCTGGGAACGGTTTTGAGGGTTTTGCGGCGTATCTTTTTTAAAACCTTGGGATTGGCTGGATGCCCAGGACGAGGAATGATGAGAAAGCGCACGTTGTTTTTCAGCCAGTTAAAATCATGCCAGCGATGCAGTTCTGCCAAATTATCCGAGCCAATCACCCATAAAAAAGAGCGGTCGGGATGTTTCTGCTGCAAACCGCGGATAAGGTCTGCCGTGTAACCGCTGCCTTCGGCGTCGTCGTCCCAAACTTCCATGCCCGGTTCCAACACTTTGGCAATCAATTCACGACGGCGGCTGTAATCCAGTAACACCTTGTCACGTTTGAAGTTATGGGTGGCATTGGGTAAGAATACAACCGTGTCGGCAGCCTTGAGGCGCAGAATTTCGCGCGCGGTGTGAAGATGCCCGTTATGGATTGGGTCGAAACTGCCTCCGAGCAAGGCATGGCGAATCATTTGAAATATTTGCTTAGTTTTTTGCTTTCCTTGGAACCGGGATACTTTTCGGAGAGCTTGTCAAATTGCTCTCTGGCTTCATCCATAAGCTTTTGTTTTCTCAGCAGTTTGGCAGAATAATACAGGGATTCACGATCCAGCCGGTCGGTGTTTCCCAAGTCTGTAACCTCTTTGAAAAACATGAGCGCCGAGCTGTAATCTTTCATCTTGTAATAGGTATAACCCGTCAAAAACCTCTTTTCAATCAGCTTATACTGAGCTTTTTTTATGTAGCCCAGCGCATCGTCAAAGCGTTCACTGTTGGGATATTTATCCAAAAAACGGCGGAAAGCGTCGATGGCCTGCAAGGTTTCGGTCTGGTCGTATTGAGGACTTTTGGATTCCTCATAAAGACATACCGCATAGCGAAATACGGCTGTGCTCACTTCTGGATGGGTGGGAAAGGATTCCGTGAATTCCTGATAGCTGAGGCGGGCTTCGGGAAACTTGTTTATCTTAAAATAGCTATCCGCCTGGCGCATCAGAGCTCGCGCTGAGGACGCAGATTGGCGCTCGAAATATACGTCTCCGTAAAGCTCCGCAGCCCGTGCATATTTTCCCCGGGCATAGAGTTCATCGGCTTTGGCCAGTTTTTCCTCGGTGCTGAGGACAACGCTGGTGCGCGCGCAGGCACCCAAGATCAGGATTGCCATTATTATTAGCAGATATTTTTTCATGAAGTTTTCCTTATTCAATAGTCCAGAGCAGATAAATCAGCGTTGCCAGAGCGGTGCTGGCCAGAATGGGCTCGAACCACTTCAGGTTTGAGAGGACAAGCCCGTTGTTTTTGGCGTTTTTCTCGGTGAAACTGAGTTCATCGATGCTGAGCAACTTGTTGTCCGGCAAGCTGATTTGCTTTACCAGAAAGCTGTACAAGGGCACACGTTCGCTGCGGTAGGAAAGGAAGCTTTTATGCTCCACAGTGGTGGCGCCCAGTTCCAGCTCCACCTGCACCAAATTCACATTTTGCAACAGGTATGCCGCGGGGATTTCCAGGTTTTCCAACAAGGCGATATGGCTCATTTCCCGCAGGTCAGCTCCCTTGGAAAGCAACATTCCACGAATCAAAAAATCCAGCCGGGGAGTGAGGTCCCCGGCTTGAATATCTAAAATTAGCGGATGGGAAACGTCGATTAATTCAACGATTCTCTCGCTGATAATCTCTGGTTCCGCGCTGCTGAATGGCTCCGCGGCAAGAGGGAGGCAAAAAAGCGCCAGCAACAAGAGCAAAGTTTTACGCATCAGCGTGTTAAATCTTTTTTAGGTACTTATCCACCGTTTTCATGTTGGGATAATCTGGATAGTAGTTTTTGATGAGCATCAGGGCGGAATAGCTGGCATCGTAATCCTGCATTTGATAGTGGGTTATGCCAATTTTAAGCTGGGCGTCCCAAGCCTTGGGATGGTCGGCATAGGAATACACAACATCCTGGAACTGGCGCAAGGCCTTGGGATAATTCCCTGCCGCGTAATAGTTTTCACCCATCCAGTAGATGGCGTTTGGACAGAGGTAGCTATCTGGATATTCTTCCAAAAACTCTTCAAAATAGACGATGGAACTTTCGTAGTTGTGTCTATTATATTCTCCCAAGGCAACCTTGTAATGTTTGGTCATGGCTTCCAGGCGCCGTTTTTCAGCGGCAGCACGTTCTTTGGCAATCACATCCTTCAGATCGGTGGCAAGCTCGGTGAGATCTCTGTTCACGGTATAAACACGGTCGCTGATTTCATCAATATCCATGCGCATATCTTCTTTAGAATCACGAAGTTCGCTAACTTCCTGTCCCAAAACCATGCGCAAGGATGAAATTTCATCACTGGATTCATCCAATTGCCCGCGGATGCGCGAGATTTCTTCATAAATCTCCTGTTTTTCCTGTTCGGAGCTTTTCGCGCTTTTGTCCACGCTTGCAAATTGATCCATCATCAGGTCATGCAACTCTTCGAATTCTTCGATGACAGATTCATTGAAATCCTCTTGGTCTAGCAAAATCTTGTCCAGATTCGCCAAAACCGCGTCTTGTTCTTCCAGATAATTGACAATTGTTTCCACCTCGAAGGTCAGTTCATCCAAAGTCTGGGCCAACTGGGCACTTTCCTCTGCCAAGAGCGCAATCTCTTCCTTGGTGGCAAAATCGCCTTGCGACTGTTTCAGTTGTTTCAGATAATCCGAATACGCATCGAAAGTGTCATAGGTATCCAAGCTAAGCTCCGCGACCGTTTCCTCCAGCCTGGTGTTTGCGGCAATGGCCTCATCGAGCTGGCGGTTCAGCGATGCCACCTGGGTTTGCAAGACTGAGATGGAAGTGTCGGAAGCGCTCATTTCCTGCTGAAGATCGATGATCGCAACGGCGCTGCTGATAATCTCATCCTGCATGGGGTCCAACACCAGCAGTTGTTCATTGACGTCGCCCATGCCAATAATCAATTGATCGATCTTTTCCTTGTTTTGGATGATGTCTTTGCGCGCCATTTCCAGGTTCGCGTCCTGTTCGTTTTGCCTTGCCTCCATCATCTGGACCCTGGCCTGTTGTGCCTTGTAGGTCTTGCTGCTGACGCAAGCCGAGAGCACCAGCATAATAGCCAGCGTTACCAAAATCATTTTCCTCATGGGATCCTCCTTACAAATGATAATGTTTATTTTGACTTCAAAAAAGCTTTGTATGCAGCGTAGGTGGAATAGAGATCGGCTTTGCTGGACATTTCATACAGCGAGTGCATGCCCATGAGGCCGGTTCCACAATCAATCACTTCGGCGCCCAAATTTGCCAAAATGTAAGCGATGGTGCCGCCGCCACCTTCATCCACTTTGCCAAGTTCGCCCATCTGCCAAAAAACCTTGGCTTCATCCAAAATGCGGATGACCTGGGCGGTGAATTCGGCGTCCGCGTCGTTTGTGCCAGACTTGCCACCGCTGCCGGTAAATTTGGAAATCCCAACACCGTGGCTGAACAGCACAGCGTTCTGGCGTTCGTGAACACCCGGATAGTTTGGATCCACAGCGGCTGTCACGTCTGCGGAAAAGATGCGGGAATTCATGAAGGTGCGTCGCAGGTTGGCACTGCCGCCGTCTTCGCCGTTGTGGCTGAGCAGGCTGGCGATGAAATCCTGGATGAAAACGGAATGCGCGCCGGTGCTGCCCTGGCTGCCAACTTCTTCCTTATCAGAAAAATAAACCACCATGGTGCGCTCCAGCTTGTCATCCAAATTATCCAGCAGAGCTTTGAAACCGGTGTAGGCGCAGATGCGGTCGTCCTGACCATAACCCACCACCATCGAGGAATCCAAACCCGCGTCGCGAGCCGGGTAGGCAGGCACAAGCTGCAATTCTGCGGAAATGAAATCCTTTTCCGTGATGCCATATTTTTTGTGGAGCAGTTCCAACGCGTAAGCTTTGATGGCGTCCTTTTCCTCATTATTGGGTTCCTGCATTCCGCTGAAAACCAGATTCATGCGAGAAGCGTCTATGGCGTCCCCGAGATTTTTGGTATATTGTTCTTTTCGAGCCAGGTGGGGCAGCAAATCCGGAATGACAAAAACAGGGTCTTCAGGGTCTTCGCCCAGATTCAGATTGATGAGCGAACCATCAGCCTTCACAAAAACACCGTGCAAGGCGAGGGGCGTGGAAACCCACTGATATTTTTTGATGCCACCATAATAATGGGTGCGCATGCAGGCCATGTCGCTGTTTTTATCTTCATAGAGCGGGTTTTGTTTCAAATCCACCCTGGGAGTATCAATATGTGCAGCAACCATGTTCACGCCTTCGCTGACCGGCTTTGAGCCGATTACAGCCATGGCCATGGTCTTTCCGCGGAAAATGCTATAGACCTTTTTTCCGCCTTTGCTTTTTCCCAGAAGCTGAAATTTGTTTGCCTTCAGCAGGGCTTCTGTCCAAACAACGGTCTCGCGTTCGGTTTTACATTCGTTCAAAAAATCCTTGTAAGGGCCCGCGAAAGCATGAGCTTTTTTAATCTCAGCCGGGCTGGCTTCCTTCCAAAAATTCTTGCGCTCATAGCTTAGAGCTGTCTTCTTGGCATTCTTCTTTTCTTTCATTTATTTCTCCGTTTTATATGACTTTAAGATATCTTCAGGATTTGAAGTTCCCGATTTCCGATGGGAGCACGCACGAGGGCAACTTCCTCAGCCTGGCAGCCCAAAAGAGCTTTTCCGATGGGCGAAAGAACCGAAACCGGTTGAATCTCCTGATGGTTAAAATAGTTAAGTTCATCCACGCCCACCACTTGAAAAACAATTTCCTCACCGCTGTGAAGATCGCGGGTGTGGCAAACGCTGCCGAAGCGCACCTTATCCTTTGGGATGGCAGTGGGATCAATCACCTTGAGCCTGGCAGCGCGACGACGCAGATGGTCGATTTCACCATCAATCTGGCGCTGTCTTTCACGCGCCGCCTTGTATTCAGCGTTTTCACTGAGATCCCCAAATTCGCGCGCGATGGCGACAGCTTCGATCACTTCGGGGCGTTCGTTCATCAATTCCTGTATGCGGCGCTGGATGGCGTCCATCCCCGCCGGTGTGATTAAAATGCTTAGGTCCATTTATTTAGGCTTCTTTTTTTGTAGTATTCTTTGCGCTGCCAGGGCGGCTTTTTTCAGCCTGGCATTGCCGCTTTTTGTCCAGGGTTCAACCGCTTCCTCAATCTGGGGATGATAGTCCAAAATCGACGCGCAGAGGATTTCTGCGCTTTGAGGGTCACGGGTTTGACCATGCTGTTGCCAAAGCTCCAAATACAGCTCCGGATCCATCTTGTGCACGGCTTTCAACAGAACAATGTGGTCGGCGGCCTGCTCTTCCAAGGGCTGAAGCCATTGGTTCACAAAATGCTGCAGAACATCCTGCCGCAGCTCGGGTTCTCGCCTCATCAGCTTCACCAAAAGGTTCACAGCCTGTTTGCGGATTATTTCCTTGGGGGACGCGACCCATTCGTAGGCATAATGCAGATATTTTTCCGGTTGTTTGCGCAAACGCGGCAGCATCACTTTGTCCAAAAGCGTGTTCAATTGCGATTCCGCGGCACTGTTCACGGCTTTTTCCACCAGGGGCATATAAAGCTCCGGCTTTTTGGGTAAAAGCTTTGCCATGATGGCGATGAAGGCAGTCTGCCCCGCCTCGCCCTTTTTTTCCCAAAGATATTTATAGAAGGGCAGATATTTATCATGCTTTTTGCCTAATTTCTGCACAATGGTTTGGGCAACATGGTTCACCACAGCCGGAGGGATTTGTCCATCGACCCTTTCGGGGTAGGCAATGAAGATAATCTCAAAGTCAAAGTCGTTGTTTGGCAGCTTCTTATCCAGATATTCGGCTGTATCCTTTTTCAGCCTCTCCTTCCAGTCAATGGTAAGCATCTTGTCTCCTTTTCGTGGCTTTTCTCTCAAAATACCAAAGGTGACCAAGGCTAAAAAATGTCAAGGGAAAATGTGCGCCTGCCCCAAAAAATGTCTCAATAGCTGAAAAGAGAATTTATTTCATCCCTGCTCAGTGAAGCCAATACCGTCTGGGATTGGGATACCACCTCATCGAAAAGCTGGAGTTTGTGCTGTTGGAGATTCATGATTTTTTCCTCAACGCTGCCCTTGGTGATGAGCCTAAACACCTGCACCTTACGGGTTTGACCGATGCGGTGAGCGCGGTCGATGGCTTGGTTTTCCACCATCGGATTCCACCAGGGGTCATACAAAATAACCGTATCCGCTGAGGTCAGATTTATGCCCATGCCACCGGTTTTCAGACTGATGAGAAAGAGTTTGAGTTCCGGGTCGTTTTCAAAGCGCTGGATTTCCTCCATGCGGTTTTTGGTGCGTCCATCCATGTAGGCATAGCGCAAACCCTGGTCGTCAAAGACTCTGCGCATGATTTTGAGCATTTGCACAAACTGGGAAAAAACCAGAATTTTGTGGTTGCTTGCCAAGGCGTCCGTCACCAGTTCCACAAGCTGTTCCAGCTTTGCCGAGGCTTCCAAATCGGGCAGAATGTCCGGATTCGCCAAATGCGGATGGTTGCAAATCTGGCGCAGCTTCATCAATGCCGCCAGAATGTGCACATAGTTCAGATTCGCGCTTTCGGGGGCGTTGAGCAGCTTTTTTTGCACCATATCAATAATCTGCAAATACAGCTTTTCCTGCACCGGATGCATTTTGCACCAGGAAACCTGTTCCTGTTTATCCGGCAGTTCCAACAGCACTTCCTTTTTGGCACGACGCAGCAGGAATGGCGCCACCGCGCGCTTCAGCTTCGCCGCTCCGGAATCCGGCTCTTCCAAAAAGTCGGTTTTAAAGCGTTTCAAGGTGCCCAAATATCCCGGCATCAGAAAATCGTAGATTGACCACAGCTCCGTGAGATTATTTTCCACGGGTGTGCCCGTGAGCGCCAGCCTGTGGCGTGAAGGCAATTTTTTGATGGCGTAAGTTCTTTTGGCGCTTACGTTTTTGATGTTCTGCGCCTCATCCAGAATCACCCATTCAAAATCTTTTTCCCTCAGTTCCGCGATATCGTTCAAAACCACGGTGTAGGATATAATGAAGAGCCGCACATTCGGATTTTGCAGTTGTTCCAAACGCTCCGGTTTGCTGCCTTCAACAATCTGGTAGGAAATGTTCGCATGGAATTTATCAATTTCCGCCGCCCAGTTATAGAGCAAAGTTTTGGGGCAAACCACCAGATTTTGGCTATCCTCAGGCGTGGCTTGGATAACCGCCAGCGCCTGAATCGTTTTACCAAGCCCCATCTCATCTGCCAAAACCCCGCCCAACCCATAATGTTGCAGCATTTTGATCCAGCTGATGCCGGATTTTTGATAGCCGCGCAAAACGGTTTGCAGATAGGCTGGCAGTGGCTCGGGGTTCTGAAGTTGCCCATTCACAAGGTCCCGCGAAAGCCCGTTTAGAAATTCATCGCCCAGCATGCGAAAAGCCGGATTTTCCATCATGTAGCGCTGATAGTAGGGCAAATTCACCAGTCTGGCGCCATAAACCCCATCCGCGCGTTTTTCGCTGCGTTCCAAGAGGCGTTCCGCTTCCCGGAAAACATCTGGATTGGAGATAAATAGAATGCGCCCATCCTCGGTGTGCAGGAATTCTTCCTCAGAGCGGAAAAAGCGTCGCAGCTCTTCGTGGCTGAAGCTCAAATCCCGATAGCGGTAGGAAAGCTCATATTCAAACCAATCTATCTCTTCCCCGCGCCGGGCTTGTATTTCCACCTGCAGAGCGGCTTTTTGCACAAATTCGCCGCGCAGTTCAGCATCTATTTCCACATCGATATTATCAGATTCCAGCTCGAAAAGCACCTTGCGCAGCCGCGCCAGCTCTTTTTCGCCGCTCACCACCAATTGGGAATGGCGCTCAAAGCGGCTGGGATCAACACCGGGAAGCCTTTCCTGCAAATCCCGCAGTTCCTGAAACAGCTCCGGAGGCAGATAAAACCACGCGTTTCCGCTCTCGTCACCGTGCTGATAATCGCTGCGCACCAGCGGGGCGTTAAAGCTGATTACGGAAAGCGGAATCTCCATAAACTCTTCTTCCTCCATAAGTTGCAGAGCCGGAAAGCAAAGCCGTCCCTCCAATGCGATGTCCTCACCCAGTTTGTCCACTTTCAGGCGGATGCGTGGCTCTTCGGAAACGATTTGCGGCAATTGGATGGCAGGGTCAAAATCCAGATATATCTCCTGCTTGCGCAGTTCTTTATGAACCACCACGCGCCAATAGATTAAATCCTTTTCTCCCAAAATCAGGTCCAGCTCAAAGAGGCTTTTCAGCGCCGAATTCCCCAGCGGCAGAAACACCGGCCTGGCTTCATTACGGAAAAAAAGCCAGGTGGGAAAACCGGGATAAACCGCGGAAAGTTCATCCAAAATCACCGGAACCGCACGATAGTTTTTCTTTCCGGCAGGCTCCACGCGCAGGCTCAGCGGATATGGCTGGGAATTGAAAAGCAGCGCCTCACCCGTTTCCCGAATCCGCAGCCTGGCATCCAAATCCTGCATCAAACCCAGCGCGGGAGCGATGTCTTCCTTGTAGAGCGACCAAAATTTTGCCCTGCTGCCATACGCCGCTTTGCGCGCGTTAAGATATTTGAAAAAAGCAAGTTCCGCGTCCGAAAATACCTCCAGTTGCAAGTGGTATTCCCCCATCTGATCCCGCGTTATCCCATCCGGTTTTTGTCCGGCTTCGATCTGCAAAAGCAGCGGAATATCCAATTCTCCATAGCTGCCGTGATAGAACCGAACCTTGTCGGATTCCGGGCTATAGAGCCTCTCGACCTCGATCACAGCGGCGTCACGCACAGCCCGCCAATATTCACCACCCCGCAAAATATCGCCATCACAGGTTTCCACCGCGGGTTGATCGAAAATATCCGTCTTCAAAAAGTGGTAGGCATAGCGCAGGATGGAAAGATAGTGCCTACAGCTTTCCTCGTCCCGGCATTCATGACAATGATGGCTCACAACCTCTTGTTTTTGTGGATCATAAACGATATCCACCTGCGGGGGAAACCAATCCCGGCGCCGCGGAACCGCCACAAAATGAAGGTTGTAAAAACCCTTTTCATCGATGGATTTCCAAAAACGCAAATCACCCCGTTCCAGGGCAATCACGGCATGGTTGAAATACCAGGAAGCCGATTTCTCATGGTAATCCTTGCTAAAAAGACGGGCCATCATTCCTCTTTTGCTGTTTTTCTTTTCCAGCGGACGTGGCAGCACAATCTTGTCAACTAATTTTAGCGCTTTTTTTACTTTTTAATCAAAAAACTTGCAGAAACAGATGAAAAGCTCTGGATTCCATCGCTTCGCCATTGGCTAACACAGCGCCACAGGGC
>JAAYKA010000123.1 GCA_012522635.1 Candidatus Cloacimonadota bacterium | reverse complement strand
ATCCAATTCTTCGCGAATCATGCCCCATCTGATGAAGCCGATGGCATTATCCAAAGTGGCGCCCACGCTGAGGTTTTTGATTGGTTCGGAATATAGACCCAGCATGGCTTTGGCTCCATATCCACCCGCGCCGGCGAGTTGTTTGACATTTTGTTGGAAATTAAATCCATCCAGATTTGAGGAAAGATGTCCTTCAAAAGAGTTTGTGGTGGTGTTCAGGATGCCACCCAGCGCGCTCACCGCGAAGCCGAATTTGATGTCCGGCACCGTTTCCGGCAGGGGAATCAGAATGTCGCCTACGCCAACTGTAACATCAAAATAGCCAAGGCCTTCCAGGTTTGTGTCCGTTTCGTCGAAATTGAATACTTCGCTGCCATCGCCATTTCCAAACAGCAGCAATTTCAGATAAGTTCTATCCAGGGAAGCCTTTGCGTTCAGATGGACGGAACTGCTGAGGGCAACATTTCCCGTGGTGAAGCCAAAAAGAGCAATCTGGCCGCCGAGGCTGAGAGCCAGGTTTTCCTTAAATGCGTCCATGATATGATTTTTGTCTTCCTCATCCAAAAATTCGCGGTCCATCACATAGTTGTAAAGATCCAGATCGGCAGCATTATTTCCGACGTGAACCCCGAGATTTAGAACCGGAAGCCAGATATCTTTGGTTTGCCGGTTCAGCAGGGCGGGGTTCCAATAGTTTGCGTCACAGCCTCTTGCGCGCAGCATATAGCTGTCTGATACCAACAGCGACCTGGGGGTGAAATTTCCGCCCCAAAGCGCGGCTGTGAAAAAAATCAGCAAAAACGGGAGAATGATTTGTTTTTTCATCGCTATTCAGAAACGCGTAATTTGACGCTCAGCATGCCTCTGATTTGGATGTAATCCGCTGGGGAGGCGTGAATTATCACCGGGCCCAGGCTGGGTTCCAAGCTGATGGCCGCCAGCAGATATACTCTGGGATTGGAAAACAGGCGCAGTTCCTCTTTATCGAGGGCGAGATGAACAAATTGCTCGCCTTCTTCGTTCACATCAGGGCCGGTGTATTCGGATGAATGCAGGGTTGCCTGTTTGCTAAAAGAGTAGGTGGAAGGGTTTTGTATGTCGATGGATTCGGTGTTGCCAAAATAGATGGTGATGGAAGCGCCCACCGGGATGCGGTTTATCATGCCCAGGGTGAGCGCCACGCTTTGCGCCCGGTTCATGATTTGGGTTTGCGTTTCGTGGGAAAGCTCTATCACGCTGGGAGTTGGCATGGTGAATTCGTGTTCATTCAAAACGAAATGGCAGGGCAAATCAACCTGATATTTGCATAAAACTCTGTCCGTAGCGTGGACAAATCCAATGGAGCCGCCGCTGTCGGTGTTGAAAATCAGGTATCCATCCACCAGTTCCACCTTGTTCGGCATAATTTGCAGCACTGTGCTAACTCCTTCACTGAAGGAAAGTTCGGTGATTTTTGGTCCATTAATGTCGGCAGGCTCGACGCCAAAGGGCAGACCATCGTCGTCCAGCACATCAATCCAGCGTTCCTGCCCGGTTTTTTCGTTTATCGCGCGGATTTTGCCATGAAAAGCGGCACCGAAACCCAACTGGTTTGTCAGGGTCATAAACACCCGTGCCTCCTGCAATTCCACGGCGTCTTCAAAATCTTCGGGATATTCAATCTCGATGGTAGTGTAGGTTCCTGCCACCTCACGCCGGAAGTCGTATAAATGACCTTGCAGATGGTCGAAAACGAGATTGTTTTGCAGGCGGATGCCACCAATGCCAAGCGGGGTTCCATCAGGCTGGAGGGACTGGATGGAAATATTCATCCTCAGCGAATTGAGAATCACGCCGGAATTTTCCACCCCAAATGTGTAGTCCGCAAGGTCTTTATGTTGCCAGCCGGTATTGCCGTTCACATTTAAGGTGAGCGTTTCTCCCGTTGCGGATTTGATATCGGGAAATTTGACCGTGATCTGGGCTGGTTCATTAAGCTGAGCCTGGAAATCCAAGCCGCCTTGGAAAAGATGGCCATAACTAACAAAAACCGAGCCGGCAGGGTCTTCCAAAGGAATCAAAAATGGTATATCCATGCCGCTGATCAAGACCAAATCCTCAATGCTAAGCTCGGGATTGAAGCTAACCTTGCCAAAATCCGGGGTGGAAGCTTCGCCCGTGCTGGTGATGGTGAGAACATCGGATGTGCCAATCACGATGTTTACGCTATCCACCAAATCAGAGACAAAAAATCGTTCATTTAAAAGCGGGACAGTGAGATCCACATCCCAAGATGGTATGCGGGGTTTGCTGATGTTGCATGCTGCCAGCAAGAGCAGAGCCGCAGTCAGCGCAAGCAGAAATCTTTTCATGGCCTGGCTCCTTTTGCCGCATTGGCGGGCTTGATTTGAAAATTTATCCTTGTTCAAACAAATCCTTGTCATTGGTTTTGCTGTCAAGTTTTTTCGATGGTGATGTGATGGTTAACCACGGAATACACAGAAAAGCACGGAAATTCCTAATCTGGATTTCACAAAACGTATCTTTCAATCTTAACTTGGGGATGGGAATTAAAATTTATCAGCAAGCCAAGGGGTT
>JAAYKA010000122.1 GCA_012522635.1 Candidatus Cloacimonadota bacterium | reverse complement strand
CCCTTCTGCGCCAACTACCTTTGGAAAATTCTGAATGAGCGTGGAAAGAGACATTTTTCAAAAATATCTGCGGGAGTTGCGGCTCGCGGAGCCGGAAGCTTTGCTGGAAAGTTTTGACCTCTATCACAGCCTTTTGCTGGAAGCGAACGCCGGTCTGAACCTCTTTTCCCGCGCCACGCCGCCATCCGAACTGTGGACAAAGCATTTCCTTGACAGCCTGCTGCCTTTGAATTGCGTGGATTTTACAGGTAAAAATGTGCTGGATTTTGGCACTGGTGGCGGTTTGCCTGGCATTCCCATCAAATTGGCTGTTCTGCAGTGCCGCATGACCCTGCTGGATTCCACCCGCAAGAAAATCCTGGCTGTGGAAAAAATGATTGCCAAACTGGAGTTAACAGATTGCAAGACAGTCTGTTCCCGCCTCGAAGATTTTCGGGGAGAAAGCTTTGATCTCATCCTCTGCCGGGCTGTGAAATTGGAGGAACGCTATCACGCGTCCCTGCGCCGGCTTTTGAAGCCAAACGGCCAATTGATTATTTATAAAGCCAGGGAAATCGCAGACATCGAAGCCCTCAAACCCAGGCAGTTATTGCGAGTGGAGCTTCATCACGGCACCCGCGCCATTTTTACTCTGTCCAGAAATAGTTTGAAGAAATGAAGATAATATGGCAAGAATAATTACGATTGTGAACCAGAAAGGCGGGGTGGGCAAAACCACCACCGCGGTCAATGTGGCCGCCGGGCTTGCCGTGCTGGAAAAGAAGACTCTGCTGATAGATTTTGACCCTCAAGGCAACGCCACCAGCGGAGTTGGCATCGATAAAGACAGCTTGAAAACTCAAATTTATGATGCCCTCATCGGTGAGGTTCCCCTGGCCGAAACCGTGATGAAAACAGACACCCAAAATCTGTGGTGCGTTCCGGGGAACATCGATCTCACCGGCGCCGAAATTGAATTGGTGCAGGAATTTGCCCGTGAACACAGGTTGCGTGAAGCCTTGCAGCCGGTTTTACCGGATTATGACTATGTTATAATTGACTGTCCCCCATCTTTGGGTTTGCTCACTGTAAACGCCCTCACCGCCGCGAGCGATCTTTTGGTTCCCATCCAGTGTGAATACTATGCCCTGGAAGGAGTTAGCCAGCTTCTCTCCACCATTCGCCTCATCCAAAAAAGCCTGAATCCAAACCTCAACATCATCGGCATCCTGCTCACGATGTTTGACCGGCGCGTAAACCTTTCCATGCAGGTGGCAAAAGAGGTTCGGCACTATTTCAAAGACAAGGTTTTTCGCACCATCATCCCTCGCAACATCAAACTCACCGAAGCGCCAAGCTTTGGTAAACCCATATTTTTGTATGACATACGTTCTCCCGGTGCCATGAGTTATCTGAATTTGGCGACGGAGATAATCGAAAGGACGGCAAAATCATGAACGAACGTCTTGGACGCGGCCTGAGCGCCCTCATCCCCAACAGCCCTGAAAGCCAATCCCAATCCGGATTGGGCACTCTGCCTGTGAATCAAATCCGCGCCAATCCACATCAGCCCCGGCGCAATTTCGACCCCGAAGCCCTGGCTGAATTGGCTGATTCCATCAAAGCCAACGGCATCATCCAGCCCCTCATTGTGAACAAAACAGAAGGCAGTGAATACGAGCTTATCGCTGGGGAAAGACGCCTCCAAGCTGCCAAACTTGCCGGGTTGGAAAGCGTTCCCGTCGTTATCCGCAGCGTCAGCGAAAAGGAACAGCTCCAGCTCGCCATCGTGGAAAACGTACAGCGGGAAGATTTGGACCCAATAGAGGAAGCGCTTGCCTATCAAACGCTTGCGGATGATTTTTCCCTCAGCCATCAGGAAGTGGCAGCCATCGTTTCGCGCGACCGCGCTACCGTGAGCAACAGTATCCGCCTGCTCAAACTGCCCTTCGAAGTGCGCGACATGGTTTCCGGAGGAATCATCAGCCCCGGTCACGCCCGAGCCGTTTTGGCTGTGGAGCCAGAACTGCAGCGCCAATTCGCGCAACACCTTGTCCAATATCGTCTTAACGTGCGTCAAGCGGAGGAAAAAGCGAAAAGCTTCGCCCGTGATTTAAACAAAAAACCCCTGCCACCAGCCGATTTGGTGCAAACCAAGATTCTCACCCAGGAGCTTCAAAGCGCGCTGGGTTTGAAAGTGAAAATTAACGACCGCGGAGGCAAAGGCAAAATCACCCTCAGTTACAGCAATCCCGAGGAACTTGAAACACTTAGAAAACTGATTAAAAATTCAAAGGAGAACACATGAACAGGATCATCGTTACCGGTGGCGCTGGCTTTATTGGTGCCAATTACATCCATCACCTTTTTGCCGATCCCGATTTCAAGGGAAGCGTGTTAAACTTGGACAAGCTCACCTACGCCGGAAATCGCGAAAGCCTGGAGCCGATTGAAAAGGCTTTTCCAGATCGTTATTTCTTTGAAAAGACAGATATTTGCGACGCCGAGCAAGTTGCCCGCGCTTTTGCGGAATTCAAGCCGGACACGGTGGTAAATTTTGCCGCGGAATCCCATGTGGATCGTTCCATCGATGGACCCATGGAATTCATCCAGACAAACCTTGTTGGCACGGCTGTGATGCTGGATAACGCGCTGCGCTATTGGCGCGGTTTGGATGAAACCGCCAAAGCCAAATTCCGCTTCCATCACGTTTCCACAGATGAAGTTTTCGGTTCACTGGGCGACGAAGGCCTCTTTATCGAAACCACGCCCTACGATCCTTCTTCACCATATTCCGCCTCCAAAGCGGGTTCCGACCACCTCGTGAGAGCTTGGCACCGCACTTTTGGCTTGCCCGTTCTCATCTCGAACTGCTCAAACAACTATGGCGGCTTTCAATTCCCTGAAAAATTGATCCCGCTCATGATACTCAACTGCTTGGAACACAAACCATTACCCGTTTACGGGCAAGGTTTGAACGTGCGTGATTGGCTGTATGTGACCGACCACTGCGATGCCATCAACACCATCGTCCACAAAGGCAAACTGGGAGAAACCTATAACATCGGCGGACACAACGAGATACGCAACATCGACATCGTGAAGGGCATCTGCAAGCTCCTGGACGAAATCCGCCCTTCTGACAAGCTTTCATCTTACACAGAGCTAATCACTTACGTTGCCGACCGCCCCGGTCATGACTTCCGCTATGCCATCGACGCTTCAAAAATCCAAAATGAACTGGGCTGGACACCAAAGGAAACCTTCGAAACCGGCATCCGCAAAACCGTGATGTGGTATCTGGAAAACCAGGATTGGTGGCAGTCCATTCAGCAGCGAAAATATCGCCAGGAACGCTTGGGCTTGGGAAAATGAGACCCTGAAAAATATTGCGGGATTTTGCCCACAAAGCTGTCTTGATAGATAAAACAAGCCCTTTGTCGGAGAAACAAAAATGAAGACAATTAAAAGATATAACACTCTTGCTGCCATGGCGTTGGCGATGTTCGCTCTGGTCATGGCTGGCTGCTCATCAAATTTTTGGCAAAACAGATTTCTGCCCAGTCCTGCCGTGGTGGCGCGTCCTGCCAGTTCCCAGGTTGAAGATGCTGGCACGGATGCCCATTATATTCGCGTGGATGAATACTTCGTGATGGAGCAACCCCTTGCCAATCAGTCTTTTGTGTTTGCCTCTTTAGCCAAAATGCAGGCTCGCCCTTCCCCGGAACATGAGCTGCAGGGACGGTTTTTAAGAATTTTGGACAACGTGTTAATCTGGACCAGCCACTACACAAAAACCCGGGTGGCAAGGGAAAGTGACCTTGTTTTGAACCGGGAGGTATTCTTTTTACAGCTCACCGATGATAATGGGAATTATCGCGCTCCCTTTTCCAGCAATGAAACCCGCAACGGCTGGTGGATAAAAGCCCGCATCACCGATCTCAGCAATAAAAACCATGGCTTCGTTCAGGTTAGCGGAGGATACAGAGTTTACATAAACGCCCTGCGGGTGGAAATGAACTAAATTTTGCCTGGCAGCATTAATATCCACATAACCACAATATAGACAGCTACTTAGATATCCTTCCCGGCGGAAAAACTCCTGCCTGAATTGGGTTGCTGCTCTCTTGCCCCCTTTAGTATTCCTTATGTTTCAAAAGCCAAACATAGGGCACACAGAGGTTTAGAGTCTGGTTGGGTTGAAATTCAGTTGGCTCGTTCAGAGATAGTGGCTCATCCCTGAGCTGAAATCCCCAGTATTATTTGAAAAAACTCCACAAACGCGCATGGTTCAGGCTTTTTTGGCCGGATGTGGAAAACCTTGAGATTTAACTTGACAAGCCCTGCCCATCCAATATTTTGCGTCTATTATCAAATACGAGGTTAGCAGCATGGAACTCAGGCTTGAACAGCTAAAATTCCCATCCGATACGAATATCATCTTGGGT
>JAAYKA010000121.1 GCA_012522635.1 Candidatus Cloacimonadota bacterium | reverse complement strand
CTGAATGTAGTTTGTACCGCTGATGATGGTGAAGTTAGCCGGGTTGGTGCCAGTGGTGGACACGCCAACCTTGAACCTTTCCAGTCCATACTGGGCGGTGTGGGACTTTGCCCAGAATTTGATTTCGAGAGGTCTTTCCAAGACGGGCGTGATTAGCCAGTCGTCGTTGGGAGGCGTGGTGGCTGCCATTGCCGCTGCCATTTTTTGTCCACCATGAGGTGTGACGGTTGTGAGCGGCGGAGTGGTTGTGTTCGGATTGAAGATCATGTAGGCCACGGGGTCATAAGCTCCAGGCCAGCTGTAGCCTTGAATACCATAGGTTCCACTCTGATCGACGTCCACTGTGGTCCAGGGAGCGAAGGTGGTCGCGAAATCCGTATAGGTTTCAAAGCCATCCACCAGGATTTCATGGCTGGGCGCCAGTTGGAAGTTCACGGTGGTGGTTTGTCCGGTTACGACAACCACGCCGGTTTGGGTGGCAGGGGCATAGCCTGCAGCGGATGCGGTCACGCTGTGGGTTCCCGCAATCACCTGCATGCTGTAGGCACCGGAGGCGTTTGTGGTTGCAGAAGCATCGCCGCAAGTGATGGTTGCGCCCATGATGGGGGCGTTCTGCTGGTTGCGGACGATACCGGCAATGGTTCCGATCTGAGTGATTTTGGCAAGAGGGTTCGAGAACGTGGGCACGGAGGCCGCGTCGCCGGTGTAGTATGCCTTCACAGCCCATCTGTAGGTTCCGTATGGAACAGTGTTCCACTGGTCGTCCTGCAAGGCTGTGGCGGTGATGGTTTGAGTTGTGAGTTGGGTCCAGGCGGATTCGTTGTTTTCCTGTCCCTGCAGCAAACGCCAGACTCTGTAGCCATTCAGAACACGGTTGTATTTTGGTGTTTCTGAAGCCTCAGGACGAAGGGATTTGGTATAGCTGCGGCTTGCGGGCAGGGGTGAATCCGTGCTTAGGGAAAATTCGCCGTAGGATACGGGATTTCCGATTCCTTTGATTGCGATAGGCGTGATGGCCACAGCGGCTGTGGGAGCCGAATAGCCCACGTAACCTTGGATGCACCAGTTATAGTTCAGTGAGGATGACAGATTGTAGAGGGTGTCCCAGGTTCCGCCGGTTTCAATCATGTTTCCAAAGCCATTGACGGCAGGACCCGGATCGACTCCGGCAGGGTAGGTTCCTTCTGTGTGAGTCACAGCGTATCCAAACCAGAGTTCCTCGCTGCCGCTGATGGGCACAGGTGTATCCAGGATGAGGGTGTTATAAACATCCAGGGTGGCTGGAGTGAAGGGTTGGCTCAGGGCTTGCGTGCCAGGCGCGCTGGCACTTCCGCCAGTCCAGACCTTCAGGGTGAAGGTTGCCGATTCATTTGGCCAGACTTTCACCGCATAGAGGCTTTGGCCGGCATATTCCTGCATATCAGATGCGGGGAAGCGAATCGCAACCGTGAAAGATCCACCGCTGGTGAGACCAATGGCGTTGTTTGAATCAACGTCTGTATAGTAGATCCATTCGCCGCCACCTTCGCCAGGAGCGTTCCAAGTGATATTTACCAAATCCGGACTTGCTTCCGTGGCAACCACATCCGCGGGCGGAAGGGTTATCTCGGTGAGCACGAAGTCCTGGGTGGTGGTTTGGGTTCCAATGATTTGGATTCCCGCTGCGGTTGAGCTTTGATATCCAGCTCTGGAACAGGTCACATCATAGGTTCCCTGATACACCAGGAAGGCGTAGTTTCCGGAGGCGTCAGAAGTTCCGCTGTAGTCTCCGGCTGTGATGGTGGCTCCGCCAACAGGGACGTTTGTGCCAAATTCGGTCACGTTTCCAGTGAGGGTTCCCATCATGCCTTTATGAATTTCGTTCGAGAAAGCGGGGTCGGAGAGCACATTGTTTGTGTATTCCGCTTTCACGGCATATCTATAGATACCGGAAGGCAGAGGCTGCCAGGCGTTGTCCACAAAAGTGGAGTCTGTGATGGTGGCTGTGGTCAGCGGGGTCCAGGTGGCTTCATCTGTTTCATTGCCTTGCAGCAGACGCCAGACCTTGTAGCCAACATGGATGCGCTGAGGCTCGCTGGAAGTGGTTTTTTCCCTTGTGGCAAGCGGAGGCATGCGATCAACCGCTGCTGCGGCTTCCAGCTCGGAAAGTCCGCTCATCCAAACAGGCGCGATGGCAGGTGCGGAGGCGACTGCTCGATCCAGTGCAGGACCGACATAGACATCATCAATATACCAGCCGGCATAGTTCACCACCGTGGTGGCAAACATTTCGAGGGTGATTTCCACGTCGCTCTGTCCGGCGTAAGCGCTCAAGTTGATAACGCGTTCTCTCCACTGCGTGTTTGTGTAGTCCCAGGAAGGACCCCAAACAAGGGTGCCGTTCACATTAACCTGACAGTAGTCGTAATTTCCAAACACATTTTCCCAGCTCCAGAAGCGAAGCTCAGGGTTGTTTATTCCGGCAAGGTTGAAGGTTTTGCTCAGATAGTTTGAGCCGCCGGAGTTTGTATAGTTTGTGTTGATTTTGGTTCCCCACATTCCTGTTCCAGAATAGCAGGCTGGGGGTGGAATCACGGAAGTGCTGCCATAGCTATCCACGAAGTTTGCAACGTCGTATTCGTTGGTCCATTCCCAGTCACCAACAGGGTCCCAGCTTGCGGTTGGAATCCAGCCGCCGTCGTTATTTTCGAAGTCGTCGAAAGGAGGCGCTGCGGTTGGTGAATTCCAGATCAGGCTGACCTGGGTTTGGTCAACGTTTTCGGTTGCGACAACCTGAGAAGGCGGGAAAGCAATTTCTGACAGGGTGAGGGTTCCCATGTCAAAGTTTGATTGTCCAACATCGATGGAACCGGTGAGTTCTTGGTATCCTTCCTTTGAAATTCTGTAACCGTATGTGTTTCCGGAAAGTACGCCGGGGATGCTGAAGTGTCCAGTGGCATCGGTTACGCCGCTGTAGTTCATGATTCCGGTGAGCACGATTTCCGCTTCTTCCAATCCCACAGTGGGTTGATCGCTGCCAACAACGAATCCGGTCACGTTCACAGATTCGGAGGCGGTGAGGTTGAAATCCAGGTTGGTGGTTTCGTTCGCAACCAGGGTGACGGGCAGGGTCATGGATTCAAAACCCAGCTTTGTGGCAGTCACGGTGTAGGTTCCAGGCTGCACGTAAGGGAAGTTGTATTGTCCCTGGGAGTTCGTTGTGGTGTGGAAGATGCTGTCATTGATGTTGATATGTACATCCGCGACGGGGCTGCCTTCTGAAGTCACAGTGCCGTTCAGGGTTGCCATATCTTCAATCACCATGCTAAAGCGCACGTTTGCCCTGTTCGCAGAAAGGGTTCCAGTGGCATAGGTTCCAGCGTCCGTAGAGTCGCTTTGATAGCGCAGGGAGGTATTCACACCTGTGGTGGGTGTATAATAGACTGAGGCATTTTGGGTGTAGCTGCCCGGGATGACGGTGCTGTGTATATTTACCAGGATGTTGGAAACGCCGTCCCAGAAGAAGGGCTGGGTAAGTGTGTGCATGTTCCAACCAGCCACAGGCACAAAGTCGTTGAGATACCAAACCTCTGTGTAGTCTCCGACCTCGAAGGTGGTGGTGAGTACAGATTGGTTTGTGGGCTTCATTTTGATGGTGTAGTTCGGCATCGGGGAGCAGTTATTTGGGCTTTGCACATTAAAGCCGATGGCTGTAATCAATCCAGGTGCCGCGCCGGCTGCGAACATTTCGTCAGCAGTCCACAGATATTGCTGGCGGAAGTTTTTGTAATAGGTTCCGTACGGGGTGGGAACACCAGTGGTGGTGTTTGTCGCGGTTCCGGTTCCGATTGAGATGACGGTGGCTCCGGAAGCCTGTACATCCACAGGATAGTTCGCGGTCTGGTTGTTTTGAGGAATCTCGTCATTGGCCAAAACCACTTTTCCATACAGATAGGTTGGGCCTGTCTGGGTTGGTGTCCAGGGGATTGCCACCTGCAAAATTTCCATGGATTCGATGGTGGGACCGTTTACAGATGCGACTTCAACGTCTCCTGCTGTGAATAGCTTCACTTGATAGTTGGTTTGGGTGTTGATGCCATTGTTTTTGATGGTGATGTCATAATCTGTGGTAATACCAGCGCTGGGAGTTTGGTTTCCACTGATGGCAATCGCGCCCAAATCGTTTTCAATCTGCTGTCCGCTGTAGAAGAAAACAGTTTTTGGGAATTGCGCCACCGCTGTCGCTGTGGGAGGTGCGGTGGTGTCGTATTCAATGGTGTCAGACTGCAGCTTGCGCGTTCTCATCTCAGTTCCAGTCTGGCATTTGAAGTTATCTGAAGTAGAGAAATATGATCCATCCAGAGGACGCTTCACCATCATCACCAGATTCCCCGGTGTGTGCATATATGGGGATTGCAGTTGAATCGTGACAGTGTTTTCACCAGCGGGATAGTCAACATTTCCATCGAAGACCAGGTTCATCTCGGTGGAAGGGATCCACGCGCCCACCAGATCGGTTTGGTTTGTGCTTCCCAACCAGATTTGGGTAGGTTTGTCCATGGTTGTGCTGCTGGTGAAGCTGTTGAAAAAGGCAATGGCAGAGATGGTTCCGCTGGCAAAGCCCAGTTCGTCAGCATAATAGATGGTTTCGAAGAGGGAACCTTTGTAGTAGAAATCCATCGGCATTCGCGCCAGTTGGTCTCCTGCGCCGATTACAGTGTGTTGTCCTGCCGTTGTAAAACTCCAGATGGGGCAGTTTTGAGCATCGCCAATGGCGTTGAAAGGCACAATCTGCCAATAGTAGGTGTTTTCGTTCTCGACGGTTGGATCGTACATGGTCTCGGTTGTTTGTTCAACGAAAGGCGGCGGGTTTGTGGTGCCAAAATGGACTTTATAGCCCAGAGGCGCACCGCCTCCGCTGGACCATCTCAGAACAACATCGCCCAAAATGTTTTGCGCGCCGTTGGCTGGAGAACCCATTATTGGCGGGTTGGGAGGATCGGTTACCACAAGGGCTTCCATGTTGAACCGGATGTTACTGCGGTTCATGGAAACCGTGCCGGTGGCGGCGGTGTGGCCTTCAGCACTGTCACTTTGGAAGCGCAGACTGCTGTTGAAGCCGGTTGCTGTATAGAAAACCGAAGCGTTTTGAGTGTAGCTGCTTTGGAAGAGACTTGTGGCAATGTCCACCAAAATATTCGAAGCGCCATCCCAATTGAAGGGAGTTGTGAATTCGTGGACATTCCAGCCCGTTGTGGGCATAAATCCGTCTTGCATGAAAACTGTTTGATAGTCGCCATCCTCAAATGTGGTTGTTAAAACCGTTTGGGATGTTGTTTTGATGCGAATGGTGAAGTTTGGCATGGGGGAGCAGTTGTTGAGGTTGTCCACATTGAAGGCAAGCGAGTTGATATTTCCCGCCCCTCCGCCAAGGTCCTCTAGTTCCGAAGCCAGTATCAAAAACTGTTGTCGGAAGCTTTTGTACCAGGTTCCGTATGGTGCCGGGACGCCACTTGTGGTATTGGTAGTTGTCCCATCTCCAACGGTCACATTGATCTGAGCATAAACATTACCGCAAATGCTGATGCCCAAAATCAGCAGCAGTGTGAAAAGAAGGGTTCGTTTCATAAGGTTTCTCCTTTTATCCCTTTCGTTTGGTTAACTGTTTGTTTACCATACACTTATCTTATATAAGCGGGGCATCGACAAATGCCGCGCGCCCATTGTCACACTTTATGCTTCTGAAGCCACAAGGCTCCTAAGTGCCATTATGGGAACGTGCGTTATTCTGTAAAGCTTTTTTTTGAATTCACCACATTTCAAGCTTAAATTGATATCAGAATCAATTGTTTTTGCTTGTCTTTTTTTAAAGTATTCCGAAGCTGCCGACCATTTTAACTTGACAGAAAAAGCCCTTCGGTTTGAAAGGATATTCACCTGAAACAGGGCCTATAGCTCAGCTGGTAGAGCTTCCGGCTCATAACCGGATGGTCGGGGGTTCGACTCCCTCTGGGCCCACCATTTATTTTAAAACATCCACCCCAGAATCAACGGGGTGTTTTTTTGTCATCTTTTTCTGGGCTCAATAGAGCGTGCCTGATGCCCCGGACGGAAATGATGAATTCTTCCAATTCAAAATGATTCGCAATCTGTTTGAGAATCACAGCACCAGCCAAAATCACTTTTTCCCGCCCTTGTTGCAATCCAATAATCTGAGCTATTTGGGCTGTTTTGAGCCGGCTATACAGATTGATCTGGCGGGATATTTCATCAATTTTAAGGTGGAAACCGTGAATAATATTTGCATCGAAAGTTTTCAGGGAAAGCGCCACCGAAGCCAGATTTGTAGCCGTTCCGCCGCAGGCGATGACGCGAATCTTTTTTGGAGCCTCAAAGGCAACCCGCAGGGTGTTCTGGACATGGTTTTCGAGGTTTTTGAGCTCTTCAGGAGAAACGGGGTCTTCATTGATGAAAGCCCTTGTGAGTGTGAGAGCACCCAAGGGAATGCTGCTCCAGCTTTTGAGACCCTGAGCGTCTCCAAAGGAAAACTCTGTGCTGCCGCCTCCGGAATCAATCACCAAACCTTGTTCTCCAGTCGGAATTAGCGCGGCTGAGGCACGAAACCCAAGTTCGGCTTCATCCGCGGGACTTAAAACCCTCGTTTTCCAGCCAAAACGTTGTTCCACTTTTTGGATGAAATCTGCCGCATTTGAAGCCCTGCGCAAAGCTTCCGCTCCCACACAGATGACTTCATCAACCCCCAATTCCTCGCATTTTTTCTTCATTTCTGCCAAAGCCGTAAATGTTCTCTCAGCAGCTTGTTCACCAATGCCAGCGCCGTTTTCCAAGTCTTCACCCAAAGCCGTCACCCTGCTCAATTCTGCCAAATCGTGCATCTCACCGTCAAAGTTTTCTGCGATCAGGCATTTAATGGAATTGCTGCCCAAATCGATCACGGCGTGCCGTAACCCGAGTTTTACCGGTGTCAATCTTGTTTTCATCATCATCCCAATTTGCTTATGCCAGTCATATTGTCCAGCATTTTTTGGATGAAACCACAAAAAAGCGGTCTGAAACTCTTAATTTGGAATGATTTTTGATTTATTCCACCTATCCATCTAATTTTTCATTTATTTGATTGACAGATTCATGGCTTCCATCAAACTTGAAAAAATTTCTCTTGAGATTTTTGACTTTAACGATGAAATATCACTAAGTAGCTTGTTTATGAACAGCTTAAAGAGAGGATAAAATGAAGGTCAAAATAATTTTGATCGCCTTGATCCTGGGTATTGGATTCGGCTTATGGGGGCAGGATTTTTATGATACCGATACCGTAAACGACATCCATCTTTATTTCACGCAATCCAATTGGCGCCAAATCTTGAACCAATATTATGCCGCGGGACAAGAGCAACGCCTGGTTGGCACAGCCATCATCAATGGCACCGTTTATGATAGTGTGGGCGTGCGTTTCAAGGGGCACAGCTCCTATAATCCCAACCGGATAAAAAACCCCTTCAACATCAAACTGGACCACATCATTGAGGACCAAAGCATCGGGCCCTACACCACTCTGAAACTGGCAAACGGCTTTTCCGATCCATCCTTCATTCGGGATATTCTGTCCTATGAGGTTGCCCAAAAATACATGCCCGCTTGTTTGGCAAACTTCGCGAGAGTCTATGTAAACGATGTTCTGATCGGGGTTTACAATTCCATCCAAGCGATCAATTCCTATTTCATGCGCACACACCTGCATTGTTCTGGAGAACCCAGATTTAAGTGTGGCACAAACACCTTCGACCCCATTCCTGTCTGGGGCTATCTGGGTCCAAACCAAAGCAGTTACGAACAATATTATGAAATGAAATCCAGCTCCGGTTGGGATGAATTAATCAATTTCACAAACGTGATGTCCAACGACCCGACAAACCTGGCGGAAGTGCTGAACATCGACCGTAATCTTTGGATGATTGCTTTCCAAAACCTGCTGGTAAATCTGGATTCTCCCATCAATGTTTTCCATAATTTCTATCTTTATGGCGACGCCGCGGGCCGCTTCAATCCCATCATTTGGGATATGAACATGTCTTTTGGCGGCTTCATGGGCGGTTCCGCAACCTTGGACCCGCTGCGCAATTCGAACAGCAACACCTACCTTTTGATCAGCCGCATGATGAGTGTGCCGCGCTATAAAAAGATGTATATCGCGCACATGCGCACAATGATGGAGGAAAACTTTGCCAACGGTTGGTTTGCCACTCGAGGTGCTGAATTGCAGGCAATTTGCGCGCCCTACGTGCAGGAAGACCCTAATTTTCTCTATACTTACAACCAATTTGTCTCAAACCTGAACAATTCCGTCCAAGGTGGCGGTCCAGGCTCACCCGGGTCGGTTCCTGGCATCATTCCGTTTATGAACAGCAGAGTGACTTTCCTCCAAAACCACAGCGCCTTCCAAGGCACAATTCCCACCATCACATCAATTGAACACAGCCCTCAGGAACTTGAACAAAACGGCGTTGTACATTTCACGCTCACGGCTCAGGACGCCACTTCCGCCAGACTGGGTCTGCGCCAAAACCTGGCAGACAAATTTGATTATTATGAGATGTACGACGATGGCCAACACAATGATGGCGCTGCTGGAGACGGCATTTTTGGAGTGGAAGTCACCATCGGTGCCGGCGATTTGCAATACTATGGCTGGGCAGAAAACAACAGCCAGGGCGCCTTTTTGCCCGCGCGGGCGGAACATGAATTCTTCGAATCGCCGGTCACATCGGAAGAACCCTTCATTTATATCAATGAAATCCAAGCCAAAAACACCGCCTACGCTGATCCATTCGGCGAATTTGATGACTGGGTGGAACTCTATAATCCGAACGATTATCCGGTTGACATCGCTGGTATGTATATGACGGACAGCCACTACAGCAATGGAATCGACGCTTGGACGCAAATCCCGGCAGGTTTTCCGGATGAAACCACCATCCCGGCTCATGGATATTTGCTTGTGTGGTTTGATGAAGACATGGATCAAGGTCCTTTGCACATCAACGACAAGCTTGGCGGCGCGGCGGATGCGGTTTATCTGATCGCCAGCGACGGCGAAACCGTGATCGACAGCAAAGAATGGGTTGCATCCGACGGTCTGGATGTGAACAACGTCTCGCTTGGGCGCGTTCCGGATGGCGGTCCAGATTGGCAGCTTTTCGGAGTTGGTCAGCCTCTGCCCTGTACACCCGGAGCCACAAATGGTGGAACCGCAAACGTTTTGCCCCAGGTCAGATATGTGAATTACGAGCCATATCCAACCCTTGTGGATTCTCCAGTCACCATTGGAGCCACCATCACAGACAGCGATGGCACGGTCTCACTGGCGGAATTGGTCTGGAAAATGGAACAGGGTCAGGAAAGCCGTAAAGTGATGCAATTATCTACTTCCGATATTTATACAACCCAAATCGGTCCCTTCCCAGAGGGCACGCGCATCATCTACCGCGTCGAAGCAACAGACAATTCCGGCGGCGTCACAGCCTCTCAAACCTACGGCCTGACATGGGCTTATGAATATCCTCAGCTTTATATCAACGAATTCATGGCTTCAAACAGTAACACCGTCACCGATGAATACGGAGAATACGACGATTGGGCTGAAATCTACAACCCCAATGATTTTCCCGTCGATCTGGCTGGATATTACTTCACCGACGACCACTACGATTTTGGCGAAGGAACCTATATAGTGAACCCAATTCCTCATGGTTATGAAGCCCAAACCGTCATTCCGGCACATGGATTCAAGATAATTTGGTTCGACGACGCTCCAGATCAAGGACCCTTGCACGTGATAAACAAGCTTGGCTCCAGTGCTGACGCGATTTACATGATTTCGCCCGATATGATCCATCTCACCGACCAAGTGACTTACCAAAACATTCCCGGACTGGCAACAGACTTATCCTGGGGACGCTATCCTGATGGCGGAGATGTCTGGCGCCTCTTTGGACCAGACCAGGATCTCCCTTGCACGCCAGGTGCTTCAAACTCTGGAACCGCGGTGGATGACGAACTTATCCCCGCTGCCAATCCAGACTGGCTCATGTATCCCAATCCCATGCGTGCCAGCCTCACTTTGGAAATCAAAAACACGGATGAACCCGCCTGGGTGGAAGTTTTCAACATCAAGGGCCAAAAAGTGGCAGAATTCAAAGTTGATGGCAAATCCACCTGGAACGGAACCGACGATTCCGGCAAAGCTCTGGGCAACGGTATCTACCTGATGCGCACAGTTTTGCAAGGAGAAACCTTCACCCGCAGAGTGGGTATTTTCAAGTAAATAACAAGCAAATAAATGAGGCGGATGCGAGTCCGCCTCTTTTTTTGGGTTGAAAAAATATGGATCAAAGAGATTTGAAATCAGCAGAAAAAGCAAATCAGTGCGGGGCGCCAATAAACACCAAAAGCCTCCATATATATTGAACGAGTCTGCTGTATAAGAGTGATATAAACCCTAAACCTATGTTTTCCTTATGATTAGCTTATGAAACATAAGGGATACATAAGGCGGCAACCAAGAAAGCATCAGTTTTATCCCATTCATCCTGCAACCTGCGCTCTTTTTTCCAGAACCAGATCCTCTTGAGTCATCCTTGTGCCCCACCCGATTCTTTATCGGGGGTTATTCGAGGGCGACGAGAATAAAAATGCTATGGGAAAAAAGAAGGAAGCATGTAAACTGCGGTTTTTGGTCTTTATTTTCGTGAAAAACCCCAATTTTACTCCAAATAATCCAGAAAATGAGGATTTCAATTGACAAAAAGGGCAGTCCACACAAATTGCCGGAAATAATCAAATCCGGGCTTGCCCGAAAGAGGTGGAAAATGCGTAAGAGTTTGGTTTTAGCCGTGCTGTTTATAGCCGCATTGGCTTGCCTGCACGGTACGCAACCTTTTTGGAGCCTGGAACCAAGCACACGGCAGATAGAACGGGCTGATTCCCTGACGGGGTTCGACATCACCAAGTATGTGATAAACTTGCAGATAGACACACAAAGCCGCTTCATTGACGGTATGGTGGAAGCTCAGGTGACACCGCTTTGGGGCATAGACAGTATTTCCTACGAACTGGAAGGAGATTCCCTTTTTGTGAGTCAGGTTTTGCTGAACGACGTGCCGGTTTATTTCAGCCACGAGGCTGGTGTTATAAACATTCCACTTCCGCCTGCAACGCGCAACTCTTTCATTACCAAGGTGTTCTATTCCGGAGTGCCCAGCCGCAGTCCCTCGCCATACAACATTGGCATGATTTTCACCTCAAATTCGGTTTACACTCTTTCCAATCCAGACGCGGGCAGATATTATTGGCCCTGCTACGACCATCCTTGGGATAAAGCTTTGGTGGATTGGAATATACGCGTCCGGGAAGACTGGCTGGTGGGGGCAAATGGCATCCGCACCGGCATCACCGACCATGGCGATGGAACCCGCAGTCACCATTGGTCATGTTCCTCTCCTGTGGCAACTTACGTGATGGGTTTTGCCGCGGCTCCCTATATCGAATTTCACCAGCAGGCGGGTGATATTCCCATCCAGAATTTCGTGTTGCCTGGACAGTTGAATAATGCCCAGATGGATTTTGCCAACACCCCTGCCATGATTGATTATTATAACTCGGTTTTTGGGCCATATCCCTTTGAAAAATATGGACATATGGTGGTGAATATGGCGACCTACGCGGCGATGGAACATCAAACCATGACCACCTACGGTTCGCAATATCTCACCGGCGACAGGCGTTATGAACATATTGTGGCTCATGAACTTGCGCATCAATGGTATGGAAATCTGGTGACCCCCATCACCATGCGTGAAGTGTGGCTTAAAGAGAGTTTTGCCACTTATTCGGAATTTTTGTGGGAGGCGCATCATTACGGCTGGGAACAGGGCTGCATCTATCTGCGGGACAAGATTCAACAATACTATCTGAGCTGGGAAAACAGCAACGGACCTCAAACCATTTTTGACCCCGCTTACAATATGATGTTCGCGCCGCCGACCTATCAAAAATCCGCGTCCGTGCTGCATATGTTGCGCCTGAAGATGGGAAATGATGATTTCTTTGATTTTATCCGTTCCATCATTACCACCTACCCGAACGGAAACATCAACACAGCGGAGTTTGTGGATTTGGCTCAGCAGACCTGCGGACAGGATTTGGGACAGTTTTTCCAGCAATGGATCTATTCTCCGGGAGTTCCCAACGCCACTTTCAGCGTTTTGCACAACGGCGCCGGAACCGGCAAAATCCTTGCCAGAACTCAAAGCCCCACTTCCACACTTTTTGATATCGAGGTGCCGATTGGGATTCCGGGTTCCGCGGTTGCGGATTCTCTGGTGATTCGTGCTACTGCAGGTGGCTATGTAAACTATTTTCCCATGGCACTTTCCGATGATATTTCCAATCTTGAAATTGACCCCAACCATTGGGTTTTGACCCGCTCTTTCAGCCAAGATAAGCTGCAAATGGGAACCTGTTTGGCTTATGATGGCGCGGTGGATTTAACCTGGTTTCCTTGGCCGGGAGAGCTTTCCCTGGCTGGATATCATGTGCATCGTAAACTTATGCCAGATGGTGAATTCCAGCAATTGACGGACGCGCCGCTGACCAATCTGGCATTTACGGACATCAATGTAACAAACGGGAACACATATCTTTACAGGATTACAGCCGAAGATATGGAAGGTTTTCAAACCCAGCCTTCCAACGTGATGGAAGCAAAACCAATTGAATTCCTTTTCGATCAGGGTGTCCTGATTGTGGATGAAACCCGCGATGGCACCGGAGTGAATATCTCGCCCACAGACGCGGAAGTTGATGAGTTCTATCACTTTGCGATGAACGGCATGGTTTATGAGCAGTGGGATTTGGATTTGCAGCCGAACCTGGAACTGGAAACACTTTCTCATCATCCACTGGTGTTGTGGCACAGCGACGATTTTTCAGACCTGCAGATTATAAATTATCTGGATATTATTGGCAGTTATGTGCTTAGCGGCGGAAAACTCATCATTTCCGGCTGGAAATATCCCTCGCAGTTCGATGAGGCATTTTTGAACAAATTCCTGCCCGGCGTGACGCCGCAACTGGTGAACGCACCCGCGTTAACTGCTTTGGAATCAAATAGTTATCCGACTCTCCATCCAGATCCGGACAAACTTGCCGCGCCTTGGAACGGAATGCTTCCCATGAGCTATGTTTTTCCCGGCGCTTCAAACGTGCTTTATAATGCTAACTTGGTGGGAAATGAGGCACTTAACGGACAACCCGCAGCCTTCAGGGTGGAAAATGGAGGAAGCATGGTCTTGCTCGGTTTTCCGCTCTATTTCATGATGCGGGATGAAGTGCGGGACTTTTTGGGACAGTTGATTCCGGAACTCTATCCCCAGGTGGGAGTTAACGATGAGAATATCACCGGAGTGGAATTCATAATCAGTTGTTATCCCAATCCCTTCAGCCGCGCAAACGGTCTGGATATCAGTTTCCCAAAAAACCTGGAACCCTTTGAAATAAACCTCTATAATATCAGGGGACAAAAGCTTGGCAACATCAAAACCAGCACGTTTGAAGGCAAGGGCGGCAAAGTCCGCTGGGACGGCCGCGACCAATACGGCAAAACCCTGCCTTCGGGCGTGTATCTGGTTGAAATGCTTAGCGATAAACATCGTCAAATTCTAAGGGTGGTGATGTTGGATTGATGGTGGGCATCTGTTTGTGGAGTTCTCGGTATAATAAACCTTTACTAAATAACGTACTTAAATAACTTGGCATTATTGCGGCTGGGTGAGACTAAAAGCCCCTGCAAACGCCGCCATTTCAAGCTTTTAAAAAAATCAAATAAATAAGGAAGACTTGATGTCAACACCAAAACCAATTCTCGAGTTGCGCGAAAAACGGGAAAAAGCCCAGCTGGGTGGAGGCCCGAAACGCATTGCCTCTCAACATGAAAAAGGCAAGCTTACCGCGCGCGAACGCATCAATCTGCTGGTGGATCCGGACAGTTTCGAAGAATTCGATATGTTCGTAACTCACCGCTGCACGAATTTTGACATGGAAAAACAAGTTTATCCAGGCGATGGAGTTGTAACTGGCAGTGCCACTGTAAACGGTCGCTTGGTCTATGTTTTTGCTCAGGATTTCACCGTCATCGGCGGCTCGCTTTCCATCGCCTATGCCGAAAAAATCTGTAAAATTATGGACATGGCGCTGAAAAACGGTTGCCCCGTGATTGGTCTGAATGACAGCGGCGGCGCCCGCATCCAGGAAGGCATCGATGCCTTGGCTGGATACGCGGAGATATTTTGGCGCAACGTGATGTCCAGCGGGGTGATACCCCAAATTTCCGCCATCATGGGCCCCTGCGCTGGCGGTGCGGTTTATTCCCCCGCCATCACAGACTTTGTGATCATGGAAAAGCATAACAGTTATATGTTTGTGACCGGTCCCAAGGTAGTGAAAACTGTTTTGAACGAAGATGTGAGCACCGCGGATCTCGGCGGCGCGGAAGTTCATTCCGGAAAAAGCGGCGTGGCTCATTTCATCACCGGCAGCGAAGAAGAAACCTTGATGCTAATCAAAAAGCTGCTCAGCTATCTGCCTTCCAACAATATGGAAGATCCGCCCTACCAGCCTCCGCAGGATCCTGTGGATCGTCCCTGCGCCGTGCTGGACACCCTGGTTCCCGATAATCCAAATAAACCCTACGATATGCTGGATATCATCAGCGAAATTACCGACGACAACGAATTTCTGCAGGTGATGATGAATTTTGCGCCAAACATGATTGTGGGCTTCGCCCGCATGAACGGCTTTCCGGTCGGCATAGTTGCCAACCAGCCCAAAATTCTGGCTGGAGTTTTGGATATTGATGCCTCCATCAAAGCAGCGCGTTTTGTGCGTTTTTGCGATGCCTTCAACATTCCGCTCATCGTGTTGGAAGACGTTCCCGGTTTCCTGCCTGGCACAAATCAGGAACACAATGGCATCATTCGCAACGGAGCCAAGATGCTCTATGCTTTTGCCGAGGCGACGGTTCCCAAAATCACCGTGATTATTCGAAAAGCCTACGGCGGTGCATATTGCGTGATGAACAGCCGCCACATGCGGGCAGACCTGGTTTATGCCTGGCCCAGCGCTGAGATTGCCGTGATGGGTCCCAAAGGCGCAGTGGAAGTGATTTTCCGCAAAGAGATTCAAGCCTCTGAAGATCCCAAGCAAACACTTTTGGATAAAGAAAGCGAATATGCCAAAAAATTCGCAAATCCATACGCGGCCGCTGAAAGGGGTTACATCGACGATATTATTGAGCCTTCCCGCACGCGTTTCCGCCTCATCCGCGCGCTGGAAATGCTGGCAAACAAAAAAGACAGCATCCCACCCCGCAAACACGGAAACATTCCCCTTTAGGAGATAAAGCGATGTCCCGCAAAATATTACTATTGGCTTTTGCCATGATCTGGGTCCTGATTTTGGGTGCCCAGGAAGCGGATATAGATTCCGAAATAGCAGAGCCTACCCTGGAAGAACTGCAAAGCCAAATCCATGCCGTAAGTGACAGTCTGGTGGAAATGCGAGAAAGCGCCATCCTGAGCGAATTTGGCATCAAGGTGACTGACAAACTGAAGGATGTGGCAGAAAAACTGGAAATTCAAGACATCGTTCGCTGGAAATCCTATTTGGAAATCGAACCGGAAAACGAGACTTTGGACGAAAAAAGCCTGCGCAACCTGGGCATCACACCCTATCGCGCGCTTTTAGCTCAACAGTATAGTATTTATGGTTTTACGGAACTGAGCACCCTGGGTTACCTTGCCCGGCAAAAACAGATTCCCATCAAAAAACTGCGCGAATTTGTTGGGGTTAAAAGCACAGATAAAAGCCGCGATCAACAATCGCTGCAGTCATTTAACAAAACACCGGAAGATATGGTGGATTTTGAAAATAAATTCAAGGAAGGGAAGCTGGGCTATGGATTGTACATCTTGCTTTGGGGTGTATCCTTCGTATTTTCAGCCCTGGCCATCACGGCTGTTGCCATTGGTCAGCTTCGCCGCTTGAATCGTGAACCCAAAAAAGGCAAAGCGGATCTGGTTTTGGACTCTGCCGGAAACGTGAAGACCAAAGCCCCCGACCTCGACGTCCATGTGATTGCAGCCGTAATCGCCGCTTTCCACATTCACAAGCAAAGCATCGAAGAGCGCCGCAGACTGCTGCTCACTTTCAAACGTCCACATTCAGACCAATGGCGCGGAAGTGCCATCCTGAACATGCCAAACCGCCACATCCTGCGTAAAAGGAGTAAATAAATCGTGAAAACATACAATTTGATAATTGGTGGCCAGCGCTATGAAGCCAGAGTGCTGGAATACAGCCCCGACCATGCCAAGATTAACATCAATGGCACAGACTATCTCATCCAGGTGGAGCAGGATGGGCGTCCCGACGTTCCCGTCCTTCCCGCTCAGGAACAAGCCCTGCCTATGGGCCCCAACTTTTCCAGTGATTTTGTTTCCGGCTCCGGAGAGATTCGTTCTCCCCTGCCCGGTGTGATTGTTTCCATCAAGGTCAAAAAAGGCGACAAGGTCAAAAAAGGCCAAACCATCATGGTTTTGGAAGCCATGAAAATGGAATCCGATATCGCCGCTCCGGTTGATTGTGTGGTGGAAACCATCCACGTTCAGGAGCGCGCACCCGTGCATGAAGGTGACCTGCTTATGACTCTCAGTGGTCTTGAGATTTCTGAAAAACCTGTTGCCAGACAGGATACCAAAAAGCCCGTGCGAACTCCTGAGCCTCAACCTGTGTTCCAACCAAAGGATAACGCGGTTCGCGCGCCCCTGCCTGGAGCCATCATTGAGGTTAAAGTCAGCCCGGGGCAGATGATTAAAAAAGGCGACCTGATTCTCACTCTCGAAGCCATGAAAATGGAATCCGAGATCCACAGCAGCCTCAGCGGCAGGGTTGTGAAAGTGAATGTCAGCAAAGGTGACTTGGTTCAAGAAGGCGATCCTCTCGTGGAGTTGGAGGTTTTGCCGTGAGTGAATTCCTGCAAATCTTGAACACAACCGGTTTTGTCAATATCACCTGGGGAAATGTGATTATGCTGGTGGCTGGGATTGTGTTCGTATTTCTGGCCATCAAAAAAGAATTTGAACCACTGTTGCTGCTGCCCATCGGCTTTGGCATCATTGTTGGAAACATTCCCGGAATGATGGAACAAGGCTTGGGTGTGGCGAACGAAGGCAGCGTGTTGTACTATCTGTACTTCGGTGTGAATAAAGGTATTTACCCTGCCCTCATCTTTTTGGGTATCGGAGCCATGACCGATTTCAGCACCCTAATCGCGAACCCCAAGCTCATCCTTTTGGGAGCTGCTGCTCAGGTTGGCATCTTTGGCACCTTTATAGGAGCCATGCTGTTGGGATTCAACGTTTTGGAATCCGCCTCCATCGGCATCATCGGCGGCGCTGACGGTCCCACTTCCATCTTCCTGGCTTCGAAATTGGCGCCCCATCTGATCGGCTCAATCGCGCTGGCGGCATATTCCTACATGGCACTGGTACCGGTGATTCAGCCTCCCATCATGAAGCTGCTGACCACACCCAAAGAGCGTGTGATCCGCATGAAACCGCCACGCCAGGTGTCCAAAAAAGAAAAGATTATCTTCCCTGTGCTGGCTTTCATCGTTACCTCCGTCATCGCGCCTGGTGGTGCAATCCTTCTTGCCATGCTGTTTTTGGGTAATTTGTTGAAGGAAAGCGGCGTCACCGAACGTTTGGCTGGAACCGCGCGCACCTCGCTGGTGGATATTGTGACCATCCTGGTCGGCTTCACAGTTGGCGCCAAAACCACCGCCGACGTGTTTTTGACCAAGCAATCTCTCGGTATCTTTTTCCTGGGAGCCTTTTCTTTTGCCGTTGCCACAGCCTTGGGCGTACTTTTCGCCAAATTCATGAACCTCTTTTTGAAGGACAAAATCAACCCGCTCATCGGAAACGCCGGAGTGTCCGCGGTTCCCGCCAGCGCCCGTGTTTCACAGGTGATGGGGCAAAAATATGACCCAACCAACTATCTTTTGATGCATGCCATGGCCCCGAACGTGGCTGGCGTTATTGGCTCCGCCGTCGCTGCTGGTGTGTTGCTGGGAATTTTGGGAAGCTAAAATAACCCTTTACAACGAAGCCCCGCTGGGATATAATGTCCTCAAGGGGATTTGAATGAAAAAACTTAGTTCGACTCTAATGCTTGTGGCGCTGGTTTTCGCGCTGGGAGCGACCAAGTATGCGGGAGAAATCTTCCAGCTTGGCGCCGGCGCGCAAAACCAGGCCATGGGCAATACCGGCCTCACTTTGCAGAGCTCTTTGGCTGCGGGTTGGTGGAATCCGGCTTTGCTGGCTGAAACCGGTTCTGGCGGTGTGGAACTGATGCGGGTGGAGCATTTCGACGGTCTATTGCAGCAAAACCAGCTTTCAGCCGTCTTTGGAAGCAAAACGCGCGCTTCACTGCAGGTTAACCACCTCGCCATCAACGACATCAAGCTCACCCAGTTGGAAAATCCTGCCGATTCTCTAAGTAATGATAATCGCCCCGAAATCTGGAAAACGGTGTCCAACCATGATCTCATTGTTAGCGGTGGCTTGGCGCGCCAGATGAACCAACACATTTTCCTGGGTTTGAGCCCCAAGCTGGCCTATCGCAGGCTGGCAGAGCATTCCGGCTTTGGTTTCGGAGCGGATTTTGGTCTGCTGTGGGATAGCGGCAGGGGTGTTCGCGCCGCGGCGAATCTCCGCGATTTCTTTTCAACTCAAATCATCTGGGAAAACGGCAGCCACGAGATTGCAATCCCAAATCTTGACCTCGAAGTTGGTTATTCGCAACAACTCTTTAAAACCAATATCCCCATACACTTGGCGCTGAGGACTCAGGTTTTTGCGGAAGGACGTGGGGAAGCCTCAAACTTCTCAGCCGGGGATTTCAGCGCGGATTTGCATGCCGGTGTGATGGTGAGCCCCGTTCCACAATTAAATATCATGACGGGCTGGGATGCCGGAAGTTTCACTGCCGGACTGGGCTTGCGTCACAAGGCTTTGGGTTTGGATTTTGCCTGGCGCGACGGCTCGACAGATGAGTTGGGCGCGTCCCGACGTCTCTCTCTAAGTTATACATGGTGAAAAATATAGCGCTGCTGGGGGCGACGGGTTCCATCGGAACTTCCACCCTGGCTGTGCTGCGTGAGCAGCGGCTGCGATTTTCACCTGTCCTCGTTTCCGCGCACACAGATTGGCAAAAGCTTCTGCCCATTTGCCAGGAATTCGGAGTTTCAAACGCGGTTTTCACCGGCATTGAAAACCCAACTCTCCAGGATCGCCTTCGTAATGAAAACCCGAACCTCAAACTTTGGTTCGGCGAGGATGAACTGCTGCAAGCTCTTGCCAGCGAGGAATATCACATCGCTTTGAACGCCATCAGCGGTTCGGCGGGACTGAGAGCGAGTTTTGCCATTGTGGAACGCGGTGCCAGATTGGCTTTGGCGAACAAGGAATCCCTGGTTATGGCTGGGCATCTGCTTATGCCGCTGGTCGCGAAAAAAAATGTGGAACTTCTGCCTGTCGATAGCGAACACAGCGCCATTTTCCAAGCTATTGGCAAGCATCCAAGTTCCGAGATTCGGCGCCTGCACATCACCGCTTCAGGTGGAGCTTTCAGAAAACTTCCCCTGGAGGATTTTCCCAAAATCACACCCGACCAGGCTTTGAAGCATCCAAATTGGGACATGGGCGCCAAGGTTACTCTGGACAGCGCCACCATGTTCAACAAAGCCTTGGAAGTGATGGAGGCGCACTGGCTTTTCGGTTTACCATATCAAAAAATCGAAGCGGTCATCCATCCGCAATCCATCATTCATTCTTTGGTGGAATTTATCGATGGCTCTTTTTTGGCTCAGATGGGCATGCCAGACATGAAACTGCCCATCCTGTATGCGCTTGGCTGGCCTGAACGCCTTTCCTCCGAGCTGGTGAAAACCGATATTCCCAGCCTGACAAAACTGGAATTCGAAAGCATCGACAGGGAGCGCTATCCTCTTTTCCAACTGGGACTTGAGGTTGCCAAAGCTGGAGGCATTCTGCCCACGGTGCTGAACAGCGCCAACGAAGCAGCCCTGAAGCTTTTTTTGGATGGGCGCGTGTCTTTTCCTGATATTCATCACATTTGTGCCGCAACGGTTCAAAACCATCCTAATATTTCCTCACCCACTCTTGAAGAGATAATCCACACCAACACAAGCGTTTATAAAAACATAATTGACGATTACACAAATTATTGACCTTTTTCATGCCATGATCCGAGGAGGAATTTCATGAACTCCAAAACCTATGCCTATCTTTGGTTTAAGAGCCGCGGCGCCAGCCAGGATGAGATAATCCGGGAAACCGGGATTACCCCGCAGGAATATGAAGAACTGGAACGCGCTCAGGCTCAGACACTTGAGCAAATCAAACGCGACCAGCATCGCTCCGAAACAATCGGACCCGATTTTGTGCGCCTCACACGCTACATTTACGGTGGCGCCAGCGCTCAAATGCAGGGAAAACCCTGTCCCCCAGTTGTTAACCCGCCTTCTGGTGAATTCATCCCGCTGCCAAATGTGGATGAACTGCCCGAACCCACGCTCAGCATGAAACAAGCCATCCACCAGCGCCGCAGTTTGCGTGAGTATTCCGCTAAACCTTTTACCCTGCAGGAGCTTTCTTTCATGCTTTGGGCGAGTTGCCAAGTCAACGAACTGCGTCAGGGCAAAAATATCGAAATCACCCGTCGCCAGGTTCCATCCGCGGGAAGCCGCCATCCCTTTGAGTGTCATCTACTTATCAACCGTGTGGAAGGCATCCCCACCGGGCTTTATTACTATCATCCCATCCAACATGGTCTCATCCTGCGCGAAAGCGGCCCCGATATCGCTGCCCGCGTCTTGGAAGCCTGTCGGGATCAGGAAATGGTGGTTCGTTCCGCTTTCACGCTCATTCTTTCAGCCCGACCCTATCGAACAGCTTGGCGCTATCAGCAGCGTTCCTATCGCTATCTGTATGTGGATGCGGGACATGTGGGACAAAATGTCCACCTCGCCGCGGAAGCCCTGAACGCGGGAAGCTGCATGGTTGGAGCCTTCACGGATGAACTTCTGGACGCCTGTCTGGGTCTGGATGGAATTGAGGAATTTGCCATTTATGTGATGCCGGTTGGCAAAAAGCCCTAATCTCATCCTGCCGTAAAAACCCCAAAAACCCTGTGGAAAGCAGGCTGTAGCCCGATTATGCCAAGTTTCCGGCTCAACTCTAAGGCGAATATCCAAAACAGGTCTGCCAGATAACTCCATATATCAAGAACGAGTCTGTTGTTTTTCTCTTTCTTTAGCGTAAGCCTTTGACATCCTTAACTTTGCTTTAAAAAGTAAAGGGAGACATAAGGCGGCAAGCAGGAAGCAGCACTTTTTTAGGAAAAAAGACCTTGACTCAATTTGAGGATTTATTAATAATGAAATAAGTCTTTTGGATATATAGTTTGTGATTGAAGAGGGGTGTCAAAGGTCTTTCAAGAACCAGAAATAACGGCTTTTGTTTATGCTCGTTTTGATGTTTTCAAAAATCTTCCTTGACAAAACACGCAATTTTCAAGCTTGTATTAAGCTATATCACGAATGCTTATGAAATTGAGAAAAATGATTGGCAATATAATAAAAGTTGTGATGGATTGGTTTGACATCAACAACTTATCAATAGGAGATTCTTATGAAAAAAGCAGTATTCCTGTTAGCTATCCTTGTTTTCAGTATAGCTCTAAACGCTTTTCTTTATGACTCAGTTTCTGATCTAGAGAGAAGGGCACGGGCAGGCGATGAACGTGCGCAATTCACCCTCGGCTTAAAATATGGTAATGGAGATGGCGTTGCCAGAAATAACAATACAGCTTATTTTTGGGTATTGATTGCTGATGCTTTTGGATATAATGATCAGCATGGTATAATAACATTTATGGCTTCGAAGCTAAGTGCTGCTGAACGTGCACAGGTTCAGAATAGTGCAGTTGAGTGGATTAGGGTTAACCCCAACTACTATTCAAGTGATAAAAATGCTGCTATCAATTGGATAAGAACTCACGGAGCAAACTTTGAGTATTTGAATTCTCTATTGCAATTAAAGTAAATGATGTAGTTATCTACTGAATGCAATATTATTGATGGAATCCACTTACACAATTTGATTGTGAATGTAGAGGTATATAAAAGGGCCT
>JAAYKA010000120.1 GCA_012522635.1 Candidatus Cloacimonadota bacterium | reverse complement strand
CGGGATCAGCGTGACGCTGGTAATCCCGCTTTTCGATTATGTTTTCAAGCCCGGTGATGGTGGCTTTGTTATCACCACGGTTTCCGGGCTGTTCAAGGCCCTGGGGCAGGCTTGGCAGTCCTTTTGGGGCGGCGGCGGAAACGGTTTTCCCCGGGGTGGGATAAACTCGCTGAGCCCGCTGTGGGAGCAGGTTCAACAGATTATGCTGAATTCAGACCCCATTTCCCTGCTCTATGGCTTTTGCATCTTTCTGGTGGTGATAATCCTGTTGAAAAACATCTTTTTCTATCTGCAGCGGGTGTTGTTTATCAAGCTGCGAGCCAACGCGGTGCGCAAGCTGCGGGAGGACATGTTTGGCGCCTATCTGCATCAGTCGCAAGGGTTTTTCAATCAAGCCCGCACGGGAGACGCCATGGTGCGGATGGTCAGTGACGTCGAAATTGTTGGCGAAAGCTATGTCCGCTCGCTTTTGGAAGGGTTTCTGGATATCGTCACCATCCTCATTTTCGCGCGCATAGCAATGCTGCTCAATTCGCGGCTTTTTGTGTATGGGCTGGTTGTGGTGCCTGTTTTCACGCTCTTTGTGGGCTGGCTTGGCAAACAGGTGAAACGTAATTCCGCCCGCATCCAGGCTCAGCTTTCCACGCTTTTTTCCTCCGCGGAAGAGGTGTTGACCGGCATGAAGATTGTGAAGGCCTTCCGGCGCGAAGAAGCTGAAAGGCAGGATTTTAACCGTGTCAATTCAGCCTATGTCCGGTTTTGGAAAAAAGCGCAGTATTACACCTCGCTCAGCGTTCCGCTTTCAGAGATAAACACGGTTCTCACCGGTGTGATTGTGATAATTTTGGGCGGTAAAATGATTCTGGCGCCGGGCTCGGTGTTTTCCCTGGGCGATTTCACCGCCTTTTTGCTTGCCATATTTTCGCTGTTGCATCCGATGAAAAACCTCACCCAAATCTATGCCGACCTGAAAAAAGCGACGGTTTCCCTGGAGCGGATTTTTGAGGTTTTGGATAGGAGTTCCGAAGTGGAGGAAGCGCCGGAAGCCTTGCCCAAGGAGGGTTTCGAATCCGAAATAGTTTTCGACCAGGTCAGTTTTTGCTATCGAGAGAACCAGCCTGTGCTCAAAGATGTGAGCTTCAAGGTTCGCAAGGGCGAAAAGCTGGCTCTGGTTGGTTCCAGCGGCGGCGGCAAGACCACTTTGGCGAATCTTTTCAACCGCATTTTCGATGTGGGTGAGGGCTCTATCATTTTGGACGGCAGAGACATCCGGGATTATAAGCTCGACGCGCTGCGCAAGCTTTTCGGGGTGGTGACCCAGGAGAGCATCCTGTTTTCCAAAACAGTGAGGGAAAACATTGCCTATGGCGCTTTGGAGGAGCTTTCTCTGGACAGAATTCAGCAGGCGGCGAGGATTGCCCACGCTGAGGAATTTATTCTGGAACTGCCCGCGCAATATGATGAACCGCTGCAAAACAAGGGCGCGAACCTTTCCGGCGGGCAGAAACAGCGGCTTTGCATAGCCCGCGCCATTGCGGGAGACCCGCCTATTTTGATTTTTGACGAAGCCACCAGCGCGCTGGATACGGAAAGCGAAAAGCTGGTGCAGGAAGCAATTGACGCCGCCACCCAAAACCGCACCGTCATCATGATTGCGCATCGGCTTTCCACAGTTATGAAGGCGGATCGCATCCTGGTTTTGGAGCGCGGAAAGCTGGTGGGTGAAGGTTCTCACGAAGAGCTTTTGCGTTCCTGTCCGCGCTATCAGGAATTGTATTCCGCCCAGTTTAAAAATGGTGTAAACAATAGCAATGACATTGGTTGACGCGCATTGCCATCTGGCAAATCTCGGGGTGGGGATGCCCCTGGAAACGCTTTTGGACGAAGCCGGCAAAAAGGGGATAAAACGTTGGCTGTCTTCAGCTTTAACGCGTTCCGAGCTTTTGCGTTACGCGGAATTTGAATTTTCCGGGCTGATGTACAGCGCGGGGGTGCATCCCAATTTTGATGAGTGTGACCTTGCCATTGAGGATATCGCGCGCCTCTGCGAGGAAAAACGCATCTGGGCGGTGGGAGAAATCGGTTTGGATCGGGGCGGACCGGAGATTGAGACGCAGAAAAGCCTGTTGGTTAAACAGTTGGAACTGGCTGTGGAGCATGAACTTCCGGTGGTTTTGCACATTGTTGGGCATCAGCAGGCAGCTTATGAAATCCTGAAGCGTTATCCCCTGCGCTATTTGGTTCATGGCTATGCCGGCAGCCTGGAAGGTTACAGGCTTTTGGCACGGTTGGACAGCTTTTTCACCATCAGCGAGCGCATCTTGAAGCCGGATAAGTTGTTGCTGCTCAAGGAGATGGTTGCAGGTGGCAAATATCTCGCGGAAACGGATATGACCCGCTATTACGTCCTTCCGGGTGAGAAAAATCCTCTGTTGCGCCTGCTGGAAGTGGTGGAGCGGACTTTGGAATTAGGCGGGATTTCCGAAAGCGAGTTTGGCAGGGTTCAAAATGAATCTTTCCAGGCTTTAACCGGAGTTTGCCTTGACTGAAGCGGCTTTTTCCCGCACGGAGCTTTT
>JAAYKA010000119.1 GCA_012522635.1 Candidatus Cloacimonadota bacterium | reverse complement strand
GTTTTCGGAGTAAACGAGCCTCTCGATGGCGCAGTTTTTCCACCTGAGTTTCGTTTACGATTGGTCTGGAAAGCTGCCAAAAAAGTAAGATTTCAGTCTGCTGAAGTGCCTGGGCAAATTCCTTTCGTTTTTCCAGAAGCTTGGCCAGTTCCAGCCTGGCAGTGGGTTCATCCAAATCAGCCGCCTGAACAAAGCGTTCTTCCGCCGCCTTCAGATTTCCTTCTTTTTTGTGCAGCAAGCCCAGCTCACAAGCGGCTTCCGCGCTCAGCATTTCTGCATCCAGCAGGTCTTGCAGAATCTGTTGAGCCGTTTTGGGATTTCCCTGGCTCAGATAAAGCCTTGCCAGGGCATGATAATCAATGCGGTGGTCAAAACCCTTTGCGGGTGGATAGCCGATGCTGTTGCAAATCAGGGCCATCAACGCGGCGGTGTGTAAAATATCCAGGCGGTTGTGTTTAAACACGCGGTGCATTTGCTCAAAGTCCCCTGTCATCAAAAACTGGAACCAGGTTTGAGGGATGAGTCCGCCTTGAATGTCTTGTCCCGCATCCCTAAATTGTCCCAGGATATAGTATTCCAGGGTTTCCAAAGCGCAGGAAGGGGTCTTGTTTTTCCACAGGCGCCGCGCCAGGTGCAGCAGGTCGATGTGGTCTTTGGAGCGCAGGTCCAGCCAAATGTGGTGATAAAGCAGGCGGGATTCCAAAATGGGAATGTCGAAGCTTTTTCCATTAAAAGTGAGCAGCAGGGATTTTGTTTCCAAAAGCTCGCGCAGGCGGTCAAAACTGCTTGCCTCGGCTTCGGGTTCGGGCAAAAAGATTTGCTCCACCACATACTTTCCCTTTTCGAAATAACCCAATCCGATCAAAAAAGCCAGGGTTTGAGAGCGTCCCAATCCCGTGGTTTCCAAATCCAAGACCAACATCTCTTCCGCAGCAAAGGCTTCCTCCAGCCCCGCCCATTTTAAAAATACCTCCGGGATATTTTGTGGGAAAAGGGGCAGTTCCTGGGTTTCGGAAAACATGCCAAAGCTTTCGCGGGTGTAAAAATAGGGAAATTCGGCATGGCTTGAAAGCTCGCCCTTCAGGTTTTTCTGCAAGCTTTCCCGAATCAGTTTGCCCGGATTCAATTCACCAATCAAAGAGTCCATCCAGTGCCAAAAAAGCCACCCCGGAGGGTGGCCTGTGATTTATTTCTTTTTATGACGATTCTTGCGCAGACGTTTTTTTCTCTTGTGAGTTGCGATTTTATGACGTTTTCTCTTTTTTCCGCAGGGCATTTTAACTCACTTTACTCTTCAATCTTGAGATCCATAACCGAGAGTTTGAACTCGCGAGAAAACTTGAAGGTGGGCACTGTGCGCGCCGGCACGGGAATTTTCTCTTCGGTTTTGGGGTTGCGTCCCATACGGGCTTTGCGGGTTTTCAGGCGGAAGGTGCCAAAACCGCGGATCTCGATGTGATTGCCTTCGATGAGGCTGTCCTTAATGGATTGCAGCAGCTCATCAACCACAACGGCAACGTCTTTGCGAATGATGCCAGTCTTCTCTGATACCATTTTTACCAAATCAGCTTTTGTCATGTTAATCTCCTTTATATTTGAAGCTTTGATTTATAATAGAGCGTGTCTTACATTCAATAAGACTCTCAAAATTATAAGCTTAGGTTTATGTCAAGCAAAAAAGAAGGAAGCTATCCCCAAGGGTGGTCAAAAAGACGCGTCAGGCCTGAATCCGGGCTTTTTTGAGGAAAGTTTCACTTCATCCAACTGGTGCCTCTTTGCCTGAATTCAATGCTCAGGCGATGCGGCTTTTCTCCCTCCGCGAGGGGGCGGTATAGCTTATCAATGTATTTACCTTGAAATTCACGGGTTTTGGCTTTGATTGTGGTGCGGAAAAGGATGCTGGCAATCTCTTCATTGGCAGCGTCGTAAACCTTGATCAACAGGTCAACTTGTTCGTCTTTTTTCCCTTTGTTTTCAATCTCGTAGTGCGCGTGGATAAAATTGCGGTCATATTCGCTGTAGCCAACGCTATGAACCACAATGCGTTTGGCGCGGGCAATGTTGCTCAGTTTCAACCAAACAAGGCTGGCCACGGTGATCACCACAATCAGGATTAGCAATGTGCCTTTAAGTTTATATTTTTTGGGATATTCCAAACGATCCACAATGGGCATGGGTTTTCTCCTTTAGAAAAAGGTTTGCCAATTGGCATAAAGTGTGTGCGCATTTTGGCTGCCAAAAGTGGAGCGATGGGCAACAAGAAAATCGTGATGGGGCAGAATCCCAATCCGCAGGGTGTTTTGCCACACGGGTATACGGCTCAGGTCTCCATCCAGCCAAAAGGCTTCTGCGGTGTTAATCACATCGGTGGGAAAAGCATCACGATAGTTTTCACGCCAATCATTGCCTTCGCTGCCCTGCCAGGTGAAGGAAAATTGGCTGTCCCAGCGCATCCTGCAGGGTAGGGGAAGGTTGAATTCCGCAGTGATGTCCAGCAGATTCGAACCTTTGGGATAGCCCAGGCTGCTGTTTTCATGGGAAAACATGGCGATATTTTCGTAGTGGGTATAAGTCCAGGGTCTCACAGCGGTGAATTCCAGAGCCAGACGCGGTTTTTCAACAGGGCTCAAGTTCAGGATGGGAATATCCCAGGCTGCGCCAGTTTGAATCGCATATTTGTTTCCCCACCAGTTGCTTAAAAATTTGCGTGGGGTCAGTTCGTCCAACAACATTGTCCAGTATAGGTTCCAGTTTTCAGTGGGGCGGAAATTCATGCCTCCGTAGAGGTTCAGGTTGTCGGGATCCGTGCGGTATTTTCCCACGCGCCAATAGTTTGCGGGCAAAAGATAGCTGAAATCCACCCTGTTGCCATAGAAAACGGATTCTCCATAAAACACATCCAGGCAAGGCTTTGGTTGCCATGTTACCTGATGCACCGCGACATATTTAGCAGGAAATTTGCCATCTTTCAGCGTGTCTGCTTTCAAATTGCCGTGCATAAAGGAAAAATTGAACTGCCCAACCCTCTGTTCCAGAAGGGCATAATCATATTCGCTGACGCGGTCGGAAAGCACAACCGAGCCGGAAATGGAATTGCCGATTTGGAATCTTCCACGTCCCAGGGCGGCACTGAAATGGCTGCCATTATAGCTCAGTTCGCCATTCAGTTTATCGGTGTAAGTGCCTGTGTGCATAGAGATTTGGTATCCATCCACCAAAGGCGATACTGCCATCGCTTCCCGGTCTCCGTGAAACCTGGTGTTCAAATATATTGCCCGGGCGCGGATTTTATCGTTAAAAACCGAATTTACTCTCAGGCCAATGCTGTGGGCTTCATATTTTCCTTCCGGCGCTCTCAACAGATCAATCTGGGAAATGGCGTTGCTTTCCATCTCGTAGCGCAGGCTTGAATCAGCATAGGCATATTGCAGCAGCGCGCGTTTGGGCTCTTGGAGGCTGAAAAGTTCCAGGAATGAAGCTTTGATGGTTTTCCAGTTTTGCAGGGGGAATTCTGCACCCGGATTTTCTGTCCGCGGCTCTGCCATTCGATAGGTCTCGTTTTCAAGCAATTGGTTCAAAAACAGGCGACTGCGCACATCAGGATAGAAGGCGGTATTCGTAAATGAAGTTTGCGCCCAAAGCGGTCCCGCCATTGCCAACAGCGTGCAAAACATTAATGCCAAAGCTTTTAAGAATCTTTTCATCGACCTTCCCGGAGACCGGCAACAATTTCTTCCACCAGCTTGGGATCCAGCCTGATTTCCCGCGCGATTTCGCTGGTTGACCAGCCCTGATCCAAAAGCTTCTGCACCATCTTTTTACGGGTTTCGGGGTCCAAGAGCAGAGTGTGACCTTCCTTGGGAGTTGGAGGTGGTGGCATAATTTGTGGAGCCACAGCTTCTTTCGGCCTGTCTTTTTTGATGAAAAACAGATAAATCACGAGTATGGTCAGTAGTGCCGCCACCGCGATGAGAAGCCAAAGAATGTTAAATCCTTTCTTATCAGGCTGTTGTGAATCGAGAGGGCTGTCCTCCATGGTCTCTGCGGCATTTTCCATATCCGTCTGTGGCAGAGGGATTTGCTGGGTTTCTTCATCTTGTTTTGTGGTTGCGTCGGGGCTTGGTTTTTCCGCTGTTTCCGAGGCGCTTTCTGTTTTTGTGGTTCCGATGGTCGGGCTGGATGAGGGCGGAATGCCCCGCGCCATTTCAGGTTCCCCAGCTTTTTTGGGCATCGCGTTGGGCGGAATCGTTATTTTAGTCTTCGCGGCAGGCTCGCTTTTGGGAGCTTCCACCTCTTTGTGGGTGGGTCCCGCATCGATGGATACATTTATCCTGCTTTTATCCGAGCTTGCCTGGTGAGATATGTTGTAGCTGCCCATGGTTTTAATGTCGATAATCGCGTTTGAGCCTTCCATGCGGGCTGAAACTTGGTCAACCACCTCGCTCAATCTGGGATATTGCGGGCTTGAACCCAGTTTTTCAACGCCTTGGATGACGAGGCGGATGCCTTTGCCGCCGGGCAATTTTTCAGCGCGGTATTGAACCGGGCCGCTCAGTTCGATGTTTACGGTGTTCTGGTTTTTTTCGCGGTCGGTGGAACGCACAGATTTCAGTTCCGCAGCCCAAATAGTGTGCCACAGGGTCAGGCAAAGCAACAGTGCCAAAGTTTTTCTCACTCTTTCCTCCTTGCGGACATACCTGCCGTCCGCCATAAATAACTCAATTTATACTATTTTTTTATCCAAAATTCTGTACCAAAAGCCGCAAGCTTGGATTATCCGCACTTTTCATGGCTCTGAAAAATAATTCCCACGCGTGGCATCACTTGATGGGAATAATCCTTTCCACTCTGGCCAGAATGGGGAAGGAAATGCGCAGGATGCCTTCTCGCAGCTCAACCTTGGGGTTTTCCTTGTCCAAGTTCAGGTCCGGGAAAAAGATGCGGCGATCGAAGCGACCGGTATCGATTTCCATGCTGTGGTAAGTGGCTTGAAGGTTTTTTTTGTGTAACACGCGGCTTCCACTGATGCGCAAAAATTCTGTGCTGGCGGAGATATTGATCGCGTTTTTATCCACTCCGGCCAGTTCCACCACCACAACCCAATCTGTATCTGTGTGATAGACATCACATTTGGGATGCCAAACATCGTCGATGGCATCCTCGATGGCGATGGAGTCGTGGCTTAGCGAGGAAACTTCTCCCAAAATTCTCAGCATTTCGCGCCGGATTCCATTCAGGTTTGAAAGCAGTTCTTCCTGCATCTGATTGTCCTCTGTTTTTAGTATTCTGTTCTTTCCGTGAAGGTGAGAATCACCTGTGCATCAGGTTCAACCTGGATGGGGAAGCGAACCTTGCGGTTTGTATCCATACTATATTCATGACCATCCTTCACTTCGGTGATGCGGGTGTTTGAGCCCAGGGTGTAAATCACATTGATGGCTTTGCTTTCGCTGGAGTTATTGCGCAGGGTGACCTGAATGTCGCGTTCGCTCACTTTTTTGCCCAGGTCTTTGATATCTTTCACCAGAGTGGAAGCCACCAGGTCGAAGGCTTTTCCGGTTGTGATGTTCACTTCTTCGTTTTTGCTGGTGTGTTTGATATTGTCTTCACCGATGAATTCCAGATTGTCATCACTATCCTGCATATAAACCCGTATTTTCCCCTTGGGCAAAGGTTTGCCAATCCCGTTGGCTTCGGTGTTCTTGAATTTAATGATGCTTTTCACACCGTCGCCCCAAATGGGGTATTCATACACTTGTTCAGCCTTAATGTTTTGTGTGGGATACAGTTCCAGTTGTTTGGTCTGGTTGTTTGCGAAGGAGACTTTTTGATCCAGGGTGTACATATGGAAATCGTGGAAAGCCTTTTCTTCAAAGCTGGGTGCGGGGCTTTCGGCTCCCATGGCGACATCCATATACCTGATGTTTTTAGCATAAAAATCATATTCTTCGCGGATGCGGTTGATGTCTCCGGCGATTAGCTTCAGGGTCACATCCTCAAAGGATTTGCCGCTTTGGTTTTTGATGGTCACCCAGGAATTCAGCGCCAGGGTTTCTTCATCCCAAATGGCGTTGTAGCTAACGTCCCAACTGAGGCCGCCAGTGAGATAACTTAGCTGCAGAGGGTGTTTGCCCGCTTTGTTTGCAATCAGGCTCCAGTGCAGGGTGGGTTTGGTGTAAAAGTTTGTGGGCAGCTCTGCCAATTTCAGAAGCTGCACCTGGCTGTCAGCAATCACAATCAAGCGCTGGCTGCCTTTTTCAATCACCCCATAACTTGTTGTATCAAAAAACTTTAGGGTTCCGATCACGCGTTCGCCGTCCTTGGTGAAAAGCTCCACTTCGCGATCCAGATATTTCGCGATAATCTGTCTTTTTCCAGCCAGGTCATATTCATAATTTTGTTCCGCAACGCGCACTCCGCCATCCAAAGAGCGCACAATCACAGTAGGCGCGTCGATGCGAGAGCTGATATCGTCAAAATTATAATCCTGCAGCCCGGCTTCCAGTTCCAGTTCAAAATTACCACGAACCAGGGAAAGATCATCATTATAAATGGTTATCCAATCCTCCGCCACGATTGGCAAAGCCAATATGGCAAGGGCAATTGCCAGAATAAGTGTTTTTTTCACTGTATCCTCCTGTTGGATCTCAAATTCTTACTAATGTGGCATTAAAAACAATATACTGCAATTTGTCAAGTAACCCTGCACTTTTTAGGTAAAATAAGCCCGCCTCCGTTTTTTTGGATTGACAGAAACACGCTTCCCGATGGGCTTGAAACATGCAAAATATCAAAAGAAAGCAAACCCGCCAGATTAGGCTGGGACAGGTTTTGATTGGTGGCGGCGCGCCAGTTTCCATCCAAAGCATGCTCAGCGTGCCCACACGCGACGTTCAAGCCGCGCTGAGCCAAATCCAGGAGTTGGAACAGGCCGGCTGCCAAATCATTCGTTTTGCCGTGACCGGCGAGGAAGATTTGCGTGCCATAAAAACCTTGAAACAAAGCGCTTCCGTGCCTTTGGTGGCGGATATTCATTTCGATTACAAGCTGGCTCTGGGCGCCATCGCAGCCGGTGTGGATGGCCTGCGCATAAATCCTGGCAACATCGGCTCCCGCGAAAAAGTGGAGGCAGTGGTGAAAGCCGCTTCCCAACACGATATTTCCATCCGTATTGGTGTGAACGGCGGTTCGCTTCCCCAACATCTTTTGCAAAAATATGGCCTCAGTGCTCAGGCGATGGTGGAAGCCGCTTTGGAGCATGTCCGCATCCTTGAAGACCTGAATTTTGAAGCCATCAAAATTTCCGTGAAAGCCTCCAGTCTGCCGCTCACTCTTGAAAGCTATCGCGCTCTCAGCGAAAGGGTTACCTACCCCCTGCATCTGGGCATCACCGAAGCCGGCACTCTGCTTTCAGGCAGCGTAAAATCTGCCATGGCGCTGGGAATTTTGCTTTCCGAGGGAATTGGAGACACCATCCGTGTTTCCCTGACTGCGGACCCTGTGCGTGAAGTGCAGGTGGCTCGTCAAATCCTGCAAAATCTGGAGCTTCGCAAAGGGCTGAACATCGTTTCCTGCCCCACCTGCGGGCGCACCCGCGTGAATCTTTTCAAGCTGGCGGACGAGGTGGAAAAAGCCCTGCAAAAATACTCGGAACTGCCACTTACCATTGCCGTTATGGGCTGCGCAGTTAACGGTCCCGGCGAAGCTCGGGAAGCGGATTTTGGCATTGCGGGCGGCCAGGGTGAAGGCCTGATTTTCGCGCGGGGTGAAATCATCAAAAAAGTGCCCGAAAACCGCTTGGTGGCTGAACTGGTCAAACTTGTTGAAGAAAATGCCCAAAGCCTCTAACAGCCTTTCAACCATATTTCTCACCTTTCTTAAAATTGGCGCCTTCACCATCGGAGGCGGCTATGCCATGCTTCCTCTCATCCGGCGCGAAGTGGTTGAAAAACAGGGCTGGCTGTCCGAGGAAACTTTTTTGGATGGGCTGGCGGCGGCACAATCCAGCCCGGGCCCAATTGCCATCAATATCAGTATCTACGTGGGTTTGCAGGTGCGTGGCAAACTCGGTATGGCGGCTGCGGTTTTGGGCACGGTTTTGCCCTCCCTGCTCACCATCATGGTGATTGCCGAACTTTTTTCCCACTACGCGGATAATCCCTTGGTACGAAAGGCCTTCAAGGGTCTCAAACCGGCTCTGGTGGTGTTGATTGCCGTCCCGCTTTTCCAAATGGTGAAAAACGCCAAGCTGGATTGGACAAACTTTTGGGTGCCAATTCTTTCCATGGCTCTGGTGGCATTTTTGGGCATCAGCCCCATCTGGCTGATTCTGGCAGCCATCGTTTTCTCCGTTTTACAGGGGCTTTGGCAGGCGCGGAGGGATAAATGACATATCTGACACTGCTTTGGACCTTTTTCAAAATCGGGATTTTTGGTTTTGGCGGCGGATATGCCATCCTGGCAATGATTCAGCAGGAAGTGGTGGTCCACAATGCCTGGCTCACCCAATCCGAATTTATGGATGTGGTTGCCATATCCCAGATGACGCCAGGCCCCATCGCCATAAACGCAGCCACCTTCGTGGGTTACAAACAAGCCGGTGTTCTCGGTTCGCTGTTGTGCACCTTTGGCGTTGTGCTGCCTTCGCTCATCATCATGCTGATTATCACTCTCACCTACATCAAGCTGCGCGAGCAACCCTGGTTCAAAAACATCTTCCAAAAACTCCGTTGGGTCACGCTTGGCCTCATCGGCGCTGCGCTCTATATCGTTGCCAAAGATGCTTTTCCGGATTTATTTTCGGTGATTCTGTTTTTGGCTTGTCTCGTGGTTTACACCCGTTTTAAAATGAACCCCATCGTATTGATGTTGATTGCCGCTGTCGCGGGCATGGTTTTCGCGTGATGGCAAGCGTCAAACCACAAAAACCAAAACTCCGCTTGACAGGATTTCAGCACCCCAAAAATCTTGCGAATCCAAATACAGTAACAGGGAGGACGAATTGACTCTGAAACTATGGTCTTGGAACGTGAACGGTCTGCGTGCCGTTATGAACAAGGATTTCATGGCCGTTCTGCAGCGCGAAAGCCCCGATTGGCTTGGCCTGCAGGAAACGAAATTGCATGAACACCAGATCCCGCCACAACTTTCAACCCCAGATGGTTACCACGTTTATTGGTCTCACGCGCAGCGCAAAGGCTATTCCGGAACGGCGGTGCTTTCGAAAACCGAACCGCTTTCGGTTAGCGAAGGCCTCGGAGTGGAGGAATTTGACACCGAAGGTCGCACAATCCGCTGCGAATATGAGAGCTTCATTATCTACAATATCTATTTCCCAAATGGGCAAATGAATGATGAGCGCCTGGATTTCAAATTGCGTTTTTACGATACCTGCCTCCAGAAGATGGAAAAAGACCGCGCCACTGGGAAAATGGTAATCGTGACAGGCGATTACAACACCGCCCACAAGGAAATCGACCTCGCGAATCCCAAGGCAAATGAAAATACCAGCGGCTTTTTGCCCATCGAACGGGCATGGCTGGATAAAATCACCGAACTGGGCTGGATGGACACATTCAGGATGTTTCACCCCGAGCCAAAACGTTATTCCTGGTGGAGTTACCGCTCCGGAGCCCGCCCCAGAAACGTCGGCTGGAGAATAGATTATTTCTTTGTGAACAGTGAAGCCAAAGACCGCGTTGTGGATGCCGATATCCGGGACGATATCATGGGCTCAGACCATTGCCCGGTGACTCTGGAAATCACCTTACCATAAATTCCATCATATCCGGATATACATAGTCATCCCAACCAATTTTAAGGATATAGCTGCCTTTGCCGTAGTTGAATTCCAGAGGAAAAAGGAGGGTGTTATCCTCTGTCCAGCTATATTTTAGCGGCATGGAACCGTTGTAGTAGCCTTCAAGCCCCACATCCACTCTCGTGTTTGGATCCGGAGTTGTCAGAAAGCTGATGAAACCCTCGCGTGGCTGTGTTGAAAGATATTCAAACTCCAGCAGATAAGGAATATTTTCCAAAAAAAAGGGCGGCAGTGAGGTGCGTAGTTTGAGGATGGGCGTGGCAAAAACCTGGGTCACATACAGCCTGTCACCTTTCAAAAAAACTCCGATGCCACTGTGGCTATAGTTCCGATTCAGAATGTTTTCCCGGTGTCCGGGCGAATTCATCCAGCTCTGGGCACTGCGTTTGGGGTCGAAAACCCGGCTGCTGCTTTGGCTGCGGTAAAGATTTTCTCCGATTCCAGACAGCAGCAATTGAGGCTGATATTTCCTCTGACGTGCTGAAACTCTCAGCCCTTCAGGGTCAAGATGGCTGAAAAACCCTTTTTGCCCCATATTTTGGCTGTGCAGTTGCGCCAGTTCAGCCAGGTCTTCCAGCCAAATCAGAGCCGGCAGGCCGTTGCGAAGGCGGCTTTCATTAACCTCATCGTGAACGCGCAGAGCGTAGGTTTCGGGATTGATGATTTCAGCGGATAAAAAGCTCAGCATCAGCAAAAGTGCGAGACTGAAAAGTGTTTTACGCATTCCCGAACACCCTAAAACGAATATTTCAATAGCAGCGCACCGTTTTCAAAGCGCAGCCGGATCTCCTCCTTTTGGCTTTCAAAATCAGAAAGATGCGCGTCCACATAGGCATCCAGCATGGAAAGCCCCGCGGTGATGCCCACCCACCAGAGGTCGTTTTTCAGCTCATCCCCAAAATCATTACTGCGGGCGAGGTATTGTTGGCGTAAAAACTCATCAGGCTCGCTTTCCGCCAGTTTTTGCCAATACGATTTTTCAGAGCCGTGCCAAACGGCGGAGCCAATCAAAAAACCCTGCACACCCACAACCAGCCCGGCTTTCAACCAGGCTCGATTATAAAGCTGTCCACCACCCGGAAAAGCCGCAGAATAGAGCACGGCGCGGCTTGGGCTCCGTTGCGTTTGGGCAAATCCGGCTCCCAGACAGCTCAGCAAGACCAGGCAGGTCAAGATTTTTTTCAATATACTTCCCATTTCGTTTGCCACCCCAATTTATCCGCCCCGCTTTGTCAATCTTTTTTTATGCGGGAATCGCTGATGTTCAAGAAATAATTGATTTTAATGATTATGCGCACTCACGCAAAATAAGACGCGATAAAAGCGAGGCAATGAGATTAAACATATAGCACACAACATGTTAACTCTTGTTCATCGGCACGTTCGACAAAGAATTAATGGCTCACAACCCGCAAAATCCAATGCTTTTTCCCCGCGGAAACACAAGTTTTTGTGGACAAAGTTCCCGCCTTCCATTTTATGTCATTTTGAAGAAACGACACTAAAAACGATACTAAAAGGTATATATAGGAACTTGATAATGAACAGCGAATCCGACAGTCCGCTACGAAAAATTAGAAATATCGGCATCATGGCCCATATCGATGCCGGGAAGACCACCACCACAGAGCGGATTCTGTTTTACACTGGTTTTTTGCACAGAATGGGCGAAGTCCATGATGGCAACGCTTTCACGGACTGGATGGAACAGGAGCGTGAACGTGGCATAACCATCACATCCGCCACAGTTTCCTGTGTTTGGAAAGACACGCATATCAATATCATCGACACTCCCGGACATGTGGATTTCACGGCGGAGGTGGAGCGCAGCCTGCGCGTTTTGGACGGCGCGGTGGGCGTTTTTTGCGCTGTGGCGGGGGTGGAGCCCCAATCCGAAACCGTTTGGCATCAAGCGGATCGCTACAAGGTGCCGCGTTTGGCCTACGTGAACAAAATGGATCGTCCCGGTGCGGATTACGAAAAAGCCATCAGCATGATCCACGAACGTTTAACACCTCTGGCGCGCGCGATAAATATTCCCATCGGAGCCGAAGACTGTTTTAAGGGCGTGATTGATCTCATCTCCATGAAAGCCTGGTTTTTCGATCCCCTCACCAAAGGCAGCGAAACTCACCAGGAGGAAATCCCTTCCGACATGCTGGCATATGCCACCAAACAACGCAACGAACTTTTGGAACACGTCGCGGAATTTGACGATGAACTGCTGTCTGCCTATCTGGAAGGAGAGGAAATCCCCGAAGCGTGGCTGCGACGTGCCATCCGCAAGGGTACTCTGCAAGGACGTTTCATTCCTGTGCTTTGCGGATCCTCACTGAGAAACAAGGGTGTGCAACTGCTTTTGGAAGGCATCCGCGATTTTCTGCCATCCCCTCTGGATGTGCCTCCCGCGGTGGGTTTTAACCCCCAGAACAAGGAGGAAATCCAGCTCGATCCAGACCCCAATGGACCCTTTGTGGGCCTGGCTTTCAAGGTTCAAACCGATAAGTATGTGGGCAAATTGGTTTACGTGCGGGTATATTCCGGAACCCTGAAAAAGGGCGCCAATTTCCACAATCAAAGCAATGGGAAACGCGAACGCGTATCCCGCCTTTTGCAGATGATGAGCAATCGCAAAAATGACCTTAACGAACTGCACGCTGGAGACATCGGCGCTTTTGTGGGCTGTCGTTTTCTCAGCACGGGAGACACCATCACCGATGGCAGCCTTGATGTCCAACTCAGCAGCATCAACTTCCCGGATTGCGTCATCTCGATTGCCATCGAACCCAAAACCAAAGCTGATCAGGAAGCCTTGGGTGACGCGCTGGCGCATCTGGAGGAAGAAGACCCCACCTTCCGTGTGAGCGTGGATAAAGATAGCGGCCAAACCCTGATTTCCGGCATGGGGGAGCTGCATCTGGAAGTGATTGTGGACAGGCTGCGCCGGGAATTCAACGTCTCCGCGAACGTTGGCAATCCCCAGGTTTCATATAAAGAAAGCATCACCAAGGCTGTGGAATGCGAAGAAACCTTCATCCGCGATATGAACGGCAAGGGAAATTATGCCAAGGTGAAGTTCCGTCTTTCCCCGCTGGCGCATGATGAGACTGCCACACACGGCAAAAACCGGTTTGTAAACCTGGTGGGCGCGGATAAAATTCCCACAGAATATTTCAAACCCATCGAAGAAGCCGCCCTGAACGCTCTCAACGACGGACCTCTCATCAGCGGCCAGATGGAACGCGTGAAAATTGAACTGATTGATGGAGATTTTAACCCCGTGGATTCCAATGAGTTAGCCTTCCGCATTGCCACTTCCATGGCGGTGGGAAAAGGCCTGCTCGAAGCGGCGCCGGTTTTGATGGAACCCATTATGCAGCTTTCGGTTCTGAGCCCGGACGACTTTGTGGGAGACATCATTTCGGATATCAACGCCAAACGCGGCCAGATAACGGTTTTGCGCCGTCACAATGATTATCAACAAGAAATCCTGGCGGAACTGCCGCTGTCGGAATTGTTTGGCTATTCCACCCGCATCCGTTCTCTCAGCCAGGGACGCGCGGTTTACAGCCTGGAATTTCGCAAATATGAGATTACCCCCGCGCAGGTGCAAAGTGCCGTGCTGAGACGCATCCGGGGCTATTAGCAATGAAAAGCTTGACAGCCGCGGCAAGCAAATCTAATTTGTTTTAAATACAATTAAACAAAATAAGGAGAGGTTATGAAAATCGATTTGTCTTTTTCTGGAGACAGAGCGCTGATGACGGTGGAAGGTTATCTAAACAGCGAAAATGCCGATAACTTTCAGAAAAAACTGAACGAAGTGTTGGATTCGCAGGCGCGTTATCTGGACATCGATCTTTTTGAATGTAAAAACATCAGCAGCATCGGCATCGGCAAGCTCTTGCTTTTTTACAAGGATTTTGTGGGCAAAGGTGGCGAACTTGAGGTGATACGCAGTTCCGAGCCCATCTTCGAGCTTTTCAACACCCTGAAGCTGAACCAGCTTTTTTTAGTGAATTTGGAATGAACCGTCTCAGCATCCTCATCGTTGACGACAGTCCCGAAATCGTTCAAACTCTCAGCTCTCTGCTGAACATCCATGGCTACAAAACCGAGACCGCGCTCAGCGGCAGCGAAGCTCTGCGCAAGGCGCGCAAAAAACTTTACGACATCGTGGTTTGCGACATCGAAATGCCCGGCATCAACGGCCTTGAATTTTTGGAAAGGATTCGCCGTGACGGCCATGAACAGGAAGTGATTTTGATGACCGGCTATATGGAGCAGGCATATTTCATCCAGGCTATCCGCCTCGGCGCCTCGGATTTTTTCACCAAACCCATCGATATTCCCGCCATGGTGGCGTCCATTGAAACAATCGCCGAACGCATCAATTTCCGCCGCAGAGGTGATAAACTGTTGAACAGCTACGAGCGTGCTGAATTCTCCGTTGTGATCAACCCCATCAAATTCACCGGTGCCGGTATTAACAAAATCATCCGCCCCATTTTGCTGAAAAACCTGGATCTGCCCCAAAATTTGCTGAACGATATCCTGACCTGTGCCGATGAAATGCTGCAAAACGCCTTTTTCCATGGAGTGCTGGAGCTCTCGCCCCAGGAACGCTTGCTCGACCTTGCCAGCCTGCGCGAAATCATCGAATCCAAACTGCGACAGCCACACATCGCTTCGCGCCGGATGCGTTTTTCCATCCATCTGGATAGCTCTCGCGACACCATCATAATCCGGATGGAAGACGACGGCAATGGCTTTGACCACGAAACCTGGCTGCGCAGACTGAAACAGGACGGGGTTGGTCCAAACACCGACGCCCACGGGCGTGGCTTGGCCATGCTCTATTATCTTTCCGACGAACTGGAATTTGCAGACGGAGGCAGGCAAATCCAGGTTGTGCGCAAGCTGAACCGCAAGGACCCGGAGGCATGACCCTGGCGCGCCTGTTGCAGAATCACGCGCGTCCGGACAATGATCCCGCCGCGCTGAACTGGCTGCTATCAGGCATTTTAGACTGCTCCGTTCCCGAATTGGCGCTGCTCAAAGAGCGCGAATTGCCACCTCAGCAGGAAAATGATATCATCAACGCCCTGCGGCGCTTAAACTCCGACGAACCGCCCCAATATATTTTGGGAAAAACCTGGTTTTGGGGTTTGGAATTGCGGCTGGACACCCGGGTTTTGATTCCCAGGCCCGAAACCGAAGGCTTGGTGGAGCTGGCATTATCCCTGTCTCAGCCTGGAGCCAGGGTTCTCGATCTCGGCACGGGCAGTGGCGCCATCGCCATCACGCTCAAAAAAATGCGTCCCGATCTGGCGGTCACGGCAATTGACATCAGCTCCGGAGCCTTGCAGGTGGCGCGCGAAAACGCCGCGCTAAACGATGTTCAGATTATTTTCAAGCAAAGCGATATTTTTCCATCCGACCCGGGCATTTTCGATCTCATCATCAGCAATCCGCCCTACGTGAGCCAGGCAGAACACGAGGCGCTGCCCCGCAGCCTGCGGGGTTTTGAACCCTCTGTGGCACTGCTGGCAGGAGCCGATGGCTTGGGCCTCTTTCGCCGCATTTTTGCCGGCTTGAAAGAGCGGCTCGCCCCGGCTGGCATCGCGCTTTTCGAACACGGCCACACCCAGCGGGAAAGCTTGCTTGCCCTGGGAAAAGCCGCGGGATTGGATTGCCTCTTGGCAAAAGAAGACCTCGCCGGCAAAGACCGCTATTTGGCTTTCAAGCTTTCAAAGCCGGTCACCAATAAAATATAAAAACCAGATAAGGATACAAAATGGACAGATTCATCATTGAAGGAAACCGCAATCTCAGCGGCACCATCCAGGTCAGCGGCGCCAAAAACGCCATCCTGCCCGCCATGGCAACCTGCCTCTTGGCTCCGGGAAAATCCGTGCTGCGCAATGTTCCCAACCTCATCGACCTCAAATCCATGGCCCATCTTCTCCGGGTTTTGGGTGCCCGCGTGGTGTACGGCGATGGCATGATGTCCATCGATTCGCGGGATATCGTCTTCAACGAAGCGCCCTATGAATTGGTGAGCAAAATGCGCGCCTCCATCTACGTTCTGGGTCCGCTCTTGGCGCGGCTTGGCGAGGCCAGGGTCTCTTTTCCCGGCGGTTGTGCCATCGGAACCCGCCCTGTGGACCTGCATCTCAGCGCGCTGGAAGCCCTGGGCGCCAAAATTGAGATCGAACACGGCTACATCCACGCCACGGCGGAAAAACTCATCGGCGCGGACATCCATTTTGCAAAATCCAGCGTGGGCGCCACCATCAACACCCTCATGGCAGCGGTTTTGGCAGAGGGTGAAACCCGGCTTTTCAACGCCGCCATGGAACCGGAAGTGGATTCCACCATCGATCTCCTCAATAAAATGGGCGCCAAAATCAGCGGCGCCGGCAGCACCACCCTCATAATCGAAGGCGTGGAGGAGCTTTTCCCGGTGGAAATGCAAATGATTTCCGACCGCATCGAAGCGGGAACTTTCCTCATTGTCGGCGCGATGAGCACCCAGCCCATCACCGTTGAAAACCTCGAACCCAAACATCTGGACATTCTTTTGGACAAGCTCCGCCTGGCAGGCTGCGAGCTGGAAGTTTTGGAAAAATCCATCACCGTCATCCCACCCCAGGTAATCAAACCCGTGGATATCCTCACCCTGCCCTACCCGGGTTTCCCAACCGACCTGCAGGCGCAATTCACTGTGCTGATGTCGCTTGCGGATGGCAGTTGCTTTATCGAAGACACCATTTTTCCGGATCGCTTCATGCACGTGGCGGAACTGAACCGCCTCCAGGCGAATATCCGCATGGAACGCAATATCGCCCGCGTGGAAGGAGTGCCCAAACTCTTTGGCGCGGAAGTGATGGCCACCGACCTGCGTGCCTCTGCCGCTCTGGTTTTGGCTGGCATGGTGGCTGAGGGAACCACCACCGTTTCACGCATTTACCACATTGACCGTGGCTACGACCGCATCGAGGAAAAATTGAATTCCATCGGCGCGAAAATCACGCGGGAAGACGCGTGATGGCTTAGACGGCGAGATGGGGAGGTGGCGAAGCGTCATTCCGAGCGCCAGCGAGGAATCCAGTGACTGTTTTTCAAACGGCGCGGCAGCGCCGACGGAAGGCAACAAGTCTTTGGAATGATTGTCGGGTTCGGGCTATCTGCTGTTTTACGCAGTTGGGTGGTCAGAACAACATTTTTTATCGCCAAGGGCTGGATCCTATCACTGCGTTCCAGGATGACGCGCTGGGGCGTGATGGAGACTGGGAGACTTTGAGACAGAGAGACGAGGAGACTGTGAGACGGAGAGACTTTGAGAGTTGCCAGTTATTTTATGATTGTGCGCAGTGAAACGCTAAAATGCTAAAACCCTACAACCTTTTCAACAAAATCAGCGTTATCGGCGAAATCTGCGTGAACCAAAAAACCCCCGCGGTAAACGGGGGTCGATTGTGTATGGGATCGCACGCGCGATACATCATTAATTATTTCAGAACGGGTACCGTGCTTTTGCCTTGAATGTTCAAGCGTTCCTTTTTGGCTGTGTTTGCGGCTTTACTCCCATCCGGCTGGCTGGAAGCGGTCACATAGAAGAATTGGAAGGGATCCTCCGCCGTGTAAGCATAGCCCAGCAATGACCAGGGGCTCGCGATGGGAATCCACTCATTCAGAGGGATGTAGGGGTCGTCGCTGGCATACACGTTGTAGGACGCAGCGCCTTCCACAGCGCCCCAGGTGAGAGTGGGATAGCTATCTTCCAGGGTGATGACAAGTTCCGGCACGGGCACTTCCAGAAGCCTGCCATAACCAATCTCGGCTGAAATTACCCAGGTTCCGGAGGCATCGATGAAGGTGTACCATGCGCCGGGGTCATTCGATTTTGTTAGGCCATACATGCCATAGTCATTTTTCGTGTTGAAGAGGAAGAAGGAGTTTGTATTATCATTTCCAGTGTTGGGCAGGTTTTCAAACGCAATGGCAAAGAATTGGTCTGTAATTTCGATGGGTTCACCATTGTTGAATTGTGCAAACGCGAATACATCTCTATCCACACCACTGGTCTCAACCACTGGCGGCGTGGCGAAATAGGTGCGTTGAAGCGCCTGGTTTCCGTCTTCAGCAGGCGTGAAGAGATAGATTTGCAGATGCACGTTCGTCTGAGGATTGGAAGTGGCGGCTTCGGTGTTGTAAAGATACAGTGAGCTGCCGGTGCCATAGAAGGGATTATGGAAGAAGTTGAAGGCTCCCCAGGTGGCGTTAGACGTGAGGCCCGCTGGCATATAGCCGGAGTAGCTGTTCACACCATAATCGTAAAACACCCAGACGGGGTCTTCCACCATGTAGCTGTATACTTTAGATTCAGCTTCATTGCCGAGCATGTCTTTGGCCCAGATTTTGTAGAATACTTCCTGGTCCATTTCACCGCCGGCAAGAATCGCTCCCCACCAGATATTGGGTTCATCAGCTTCGTCGTCTTCCTCCATGTTCCAGGAATCCCAGTTTATGCCATCGTAGCTATACCAAACGATGGCTTCATCCACTCCGCTGTCGAAATTGATGGTGGCTTCCACATAGCGGTGCAGGTTGGGATTCGGAGTGTTTATCACGGGCAGGACATTGATGTTGGTGGAGGTGATTACCACGTCGTCGATAAACCATGTATCCTTATTGGAACCAATGGGTTTGCCTTCGTAAAAGAATCCGAAATAGAGCGGAAGGTTGCCCAGACCTTCCAGGGAAACCGTGACTTGGTTCCAGGAAGCGCTGGGGCTGGTATCTTCCCAGAAAATATACCATTGTTCGTGGTTGGGGTCGTCTGTAACCAAGAGCTGATGCCCGCCGGTCTGCATATTGCCAGGTGAGTCGGTATAATGCCAGAACGTAATATTATCATATTCCATTACACCCAGGTCAATCAGAGGCGAAACCAGCAGGCCGCTTTGCTGGGCTGAAAGCCAGTTTCCACCCGCGTGTGAGGCGGAAGCCGGACTGCTGTGATATTGATTTGTGGCTCTGCCCCATTGGTATCCAATGCCTTTGAGGTTGTAATATACCCAACCCGTGGGCGGGAAGGTGCTGGAACTGAAGTTTTCGTTCAGAACAGTGGCTCTATTTGCTTCCTGGCCGCTCACTTGCTCAAATTGCGGTTGTTCTTCGAAGCTGACTTTGAAAGGTTTCAAGCCGCTCTGCGCGAGAGAAGTTCTGTGGTCGGCAGCCAAAACCACTGAGCATAGTCCAAGTGCCAAAACCACCAGAAGCATGATTCTTAATTTCTTCATAGTGTTATCTCCTAATTTGAAAGACTTATTTTACCTTAGAATGTTCGATCGGGTCTCCTTAAAAAACCGGACGGCCGCGTGAACGCAAGCCTGGGGCTGGAGCCCGGTTTGATTTTGAGGTTGTAGGTATATAACGGATGCCGTCCCTGTTCATCTGCCGGTTTTGCGTGTGTGTGCGATGACGTTTGTTGCGTTTCCTGGCAGACGCGCCAGAGCCCAAGGCTCCGTTGAGATTTGGATATTTGGGGTAAAACAGGCGGCATTTGCCCAATCGTCCAGCCGGGGAAGGCGGAAGAGCCAAGACCGTCAATCGGATGCAAACCGAACATCTTTTTCATCCCAAAAAAACCAAAAATTCCTTTGTTTTTATCATTATAAACTCCGTGGCAAACATTTTGTATATATTTGCCATCGGTGTAGTTTTACCTCTGTAAAGCCCATGGCAAAAAGGCTCATACTTGTTCTTTCTTTCATAATTTGAGAATAGATATGGATGAAATTTAGTCAAGAATTATTTCGAGTCTTAAGGAGTTTTTGTGGATTATATTCCACACTCTGGATGGCTGGTACCGTCAGCTTTGGGGATTTTTTCTCGCAGAAGAAATGTCACGCAGAAGAAGTGTCACGCAGATTACGCTGATACCGCTGATTTTCAATAGATTAGGGATACACAGGATGATGAGGATGAAAAAGGGATTTTTTGAGCAAGAGGTTTCAAGGTTTTAGCGTTTCGCTGCGCGTCGGGCAAAAAAGCCACCCGCTGACAACTGATAACTCTATACTGCCAACTCACAAGCACCTCCCTGTCTCCCTGTCTCCCTGTCTCAAAGTCTCCCTGTCTCCATCACGCCCCAGCGCGTCATTCTTCGCTGTCGCTCAGAATGACGCGCTGGGGCGAGGTAGCGAGGTGGAGACTTGGAGACGGAGGGACTTTGAGAGTTGGCAGCTATTTTGGCATTGTGCCCAGCGAAACGATAAAACGCTACAAAGTTACAACCCAAAAAGAAACCCCTGCGGCGATGCAGGGGTTTGATATCATTGGCGGGACTGTTCCCACCGGGGTTTTTAGAGATTATTTCCTGTCGAGGCGAACTTTTTCAATCTTGCCAAATGTGGAAACCTTTCCTTCCACGCTCTTCTGCTGGGGAAGGATTCTGCTGTCAGCTTTTTCAAGACCTTTTTCGGAAATGACATTCGAATTGGCGCTGATTTTTCCAATCTGGTTTTTGGGAGCAGTGTGAGCAACAACGAGATTTCTCTTGCTGCCATCAGCTTCGGTGGAAGCGGTGGCATAGAAGAACAGGTAGGGCTCGTCTTCGATGTAAGAATGGCCAAGGTCGGCAGTTCCGCCCACGATGAGGTCCCAAGGTCTGGGAGCGTAGGGATCGTTTGAACCATAGAGGTTGTAGCTCACGGCACCAGCCACATCTTCCCAATAGATGAGAGGGAAGCCGTCTTCAACAATAACGCTGATGATGGGTGCTTCGATTTCGATGGGCTCATCTTCATGCAATTCGGCAACAACCCTGATGCAAAGGTCTTCGTCATAGTAAGCGGGACCTTCCCATCCTTCGGCTGGATCGTAAGCCAGAGAGGTAATCCAGCTGGAAATGGGTTCGGTTTTGTCGCCCATGATGCCTGGTGCGCCTGCTTGATAGGCTCCCACTTGGAAGTAGGCAACGTGGAACATTTCACCGGCAGGGATTACCGCATTGTATGCAGAGACGTTGAAGGTATTCCAAGCGCCCAGGGTGCAGGTGGTTTGGGTGATGGGCACCAAGGGATTATCCATATCGGGAATTCCGGTACCATCATCGGGGAAGATAGCATATTTCAGGTTGCCTTGCGCACCCGTGGGCCAGGTATTATCGCGCATTTCGATGCTGATTTCGTTGAGTTTCAAGGCTGCACCATCATACCAGAAGGTGTTGGCAAAGCCAAAGCCGTCGTTGTAGAAGGCGTGCGCCATGGTGGCTTCATCTTCGTCGTAGGCAAAATCAAAGGGACCATCCTCGAGATCCACCACGTCCTGCTGCAGCCACAGGTTGTTGTTTTCCAGCGAAACGTCTTCATCGTGCCAAGCTTGGAATTGGAGCACGTAGCGGCCTCCATCGGCTGGCAGGGCATAGGGTTCAGTCAGTTCCAGATAGATATCACCACCAGCTGCAATGCTAAGATCATCTGTCAAGGCGATCAAGTCAACGATGTCAAAGGTTTCCCAATCTCTGAGCGCCAGAGCGACTGTCACGTCAGTGACAGCCATGGGATTTCCATTGGCGTCTATACTGTTGTTTACCGCTTCCACAGCGTAAATCACTTCCTGTTCGGGTTCGAGGAAGAAATCGCCGCTGAAATTGAGTGTTGAAGCCACCACGTCCACTTGATCACCAGTGTAGGTGATTTCGGCGCTGAAGCAATAGTCGTACCAGTCATCCCATCCCGCAGGATCAGTGGTGTAATAGTTGTAGCTGTTGCCACGGACTGCGTTATCATGCAGAGTCGCGGTGTAAACGCTGCCGACTACACCGTTGGGGCTGGAGACCACCATGGCAAACTTGGTGCCATTGGCAGCAGTAGGGCCGAAATAGAGGTTGGCGGCGGAGAAATCCACATAGTTGTAGTCCTCTCCCACCGGTGCTGTTTGCCAGTTGATCAAGTCGGCATAGAGGATTGTGGCACCTGCAAGAGGGAGCATTCCGCTTGTATTGGGAGTACCGTCTGTATTCACAGGCCAGATCTCAACACGCACGTTGGCTTGACCGCCAGCGCCTCCACCGTAGAAGGGGAAATAGACGCCTTGCAACTGGCAGTTTCCAACCGGGCTGAACACGGTGGCTGCACGGGTAAGGATATCTCCGGCTGCGTATTGCCTGGGAATCGTCTGCAGATAGGCTGTGTTGGCCCAGTATTTTAATTCGGTCGCCACAAGGCCGGTTAAAACCAGCAGCGACAGCACTATTATAATTAGTTTCTTCATAATTTTTCTCCTCTATTGAAAGAGTGTTATTTTGTTTGGTTTGAAGAATCACTTTTTGGGGCTGCCTCCCTGGTCTGGGCTGGCTGCCCCTGTTTGTTTTTGAAGGTTGAAGGAAAATAACGGATGCCCGCTTTTTACGCTGGAAGACGCGTAAGCGTGTTTTGTGTGCGATGATGTTTTTGCGAATGCGCCGTCCGGCGGGAAGCGGTGGCTCCGTTGGATTTGAAGGGGTTGGTGATTGAAGGTTTTTGAAGGTGAAAATGGACGCAAGGATTCTGTGGCTGCCGAGGGCAGGCAAAAAACAAAACAAGCAATAGCATTACTGCCAAAAGTCCATTGCATCGATCTTCGCTCCTGACTCCGCGTTGGCGGAGCACGTAAATATAAAACATCGTTTTCACAAGGCGGGGCGGGCTTTGCGCATCCTTTTCCCGATATGTGATTTTTCATATATTCATACTGGGTGTCAATTTTCGAGAATGCCGGTTTCCTTGTCAAGAACTTTTTTCGTTTCATGCAGATTGGGGAATAGATTAGGGATACACAGGATGATGAGGATGAAAAAGGGATTTGGCATTTTAAGGTTCACGCAGATTACGCTGATAGCGCAGATTTTTAATGTTGTAACGTTTTAAGGTTTTAGCGTTTCGCGTGGCTTTCCAAAGTCTGGTTTCACAGTTTCAAAGTCTCCCCGTCTCCCAGTCTCCACCTCGCTACTTGGTCAGCCCGTCATTCTGAACGAAGTGAAGAATCCAGCCCTTGGTGTTAAAGAATGTTCCTCTGCCCACCCGGTTTCGCTAATCATACGCCAGACTATGTTTTAGAGAACTGACAACTGCCAACTTATTACCGTCTCGTCATCTCGCCAAAACCGTGAACACAAAAAAACCCCCAGCCGAAACCGGGGGTTTTGTTTTTATTGTTGTTTAGGTAACTTTACTTTTGGGGCAGAGTCACGCTCTTCAAGCTTGGCGCCTGTTTTGAGGAGACGGGCGCGTAGGGTTTGAACGCGGCTTTGCTGCCGTTTTCCTGATCGGACGCGGTCACGCGGAAGAACTTGCGGGCATCGCCTTGGAGGTAGGTGAAGCCGGGGCT
>JAAYKA010000118.1 GCA_012522635.1 Candidatus Cloacimonadota bacterium | reverse complement strand
GTTGTGCCAGTTTGTATCCGCTGAGCCGGTCCAAAGAGCGTGTGTCTGGGCGCTTAGCACTGCCGCAAGCAGCATCAAAGCTGTTAACAAGATGAGTTTTTTCACTTTTTTCTCCTTTGCTGAACCTGGGTTTTTTTATATTTTTTGTGAGCGCCTAAGGCTCGGTTTAAGGCATACGGGTGTTGTGACGCTCGTGTTAAAGGTTTTATTATCAAAATGTTGCGTTTTCATCATGTGCATTTTCACCGTTTTTAACGACTGTATTATCTCTATATGATACATCTCACAAATTATCCAAAAGCTGTCAAGCCTTTTGTGGGGCTTTGTTTCTTGAGATTCGCCCTCAATATTATCGCCTTTAATATTGCCCAAAACGCCCGCTGCCTCACGCCTGATTCAAGCAAAAAACAAATCCGCTTTGCTCAAATTTACACACCATCCCCTCTTCCCCACAGCCCGGATATCCTTGAACAGCCCGCCCTTGGACTTCCAAGTTGTCTTTAAAGTTTTCCAAGGTTCATCTCGCCATGGATGATATTATCCACCCCGCGAGACCTTGATATTCATTTGAGCAAGGTTATTTTGCGCTTACTGGACAAACCTCCATTTTCCAGCTTGAGGAAATACACGCCCGAGGCTGAATCTCTGCCGGCATCGTCTTTGCCATCCCAGCTCACCCTATATTCCGCTGCGGGCAAACCCTCATCCACCAGGACGCGTATCTTTCTACCGCGCAGGTCATAGACCCCAAGCTTTGTCTTGCCTTGGCTGGGAATGCTGAAAGCGATATTCACCCTGGGATTGAAGGGGTTGGGGCTGCAGCTGATGAAACAGAGCGTATCGGGAGGAGGCAGCTCTTCATCCGGGTTTGGAAGCGGCTCCCGGACGAGACACTGCAGTTTGAAACCAATATTGATGAAAGAAGGATATTGCAGCGACCCATCCGCGCCAATTTTTTGTAAGTAATGTCCTCCATTACTGGAGGGCGATGATTTATAGGCGAATACCAGGATTGAATTGTCGGACGTAAGCTTCAATTTCATGGGATTTGCGGCGCCGTCCTCGCTTATCACACAAACCGGCTCGGCCCACAAAGCTGCTCCGGATGAATTGAAACGCTGCAATGCAAACCTTCTCCATTGACAAAGCAGAGCGCAAAATTGTCATCACCAAAGGCGTTCAAAGCCACACGAGGATACTTATTCGTGGATGGAATGACCATGGTTTCGTCCCAAAGCAAATCTCCGGAACTGTTGACCACATTGGCACGCACACCATATTCCACATCCCAGGCAAGAACCACACTGTTGTCGGGACGAATGAGCAGGGATGTTCCATAGGAGTTGGCGGTGTCCAAGCTGACCCCATTCGCTGCCATGCTGAGGCTTCCATCTGAAGAAAGATGCTGAACTGTAACCGGCTTTTGATAGTTTCTGGAGCCAGCCCAAGCCAGAAAAACTCCTCCATTCAAATCCGCCGCCCTTTTCCACCGGATAAATCCGGCGGCTCCGACCGGTTGAAACCGGTGTTCCGACAGTCGCCACTTTGTCACCCAAACCCGCGCCAGATCTGTCATCCTGAGCG
>JAAYKA010000117.1 GCA_012522635.1 Candidatus Cloacimonadota bacterium | reverse complement strand
TATCCGCTCAAAGGCCATGAGAATGAACCCATCTGCTTTTTGCTGGATCCTGCCGGAAATGATACCTATGAGGATGGACTGGTTTTTTCCCAGGATTTCAGCCTCTTGATCGATATGGCTGGAAACGATCTCTATGAATTTACCCAGCCTGCATCGGCATTTCACAGCTCTTTTGGCATCGGCTTTTCCTACGACCTCGATGGGGACGATCTTTACCGCACGGGTGATTTTTCTTTTTCCGCTTTCATGGGCATAAACCTGCATCAAGACAAGCGCGGTGACGATATCTATCAAAGTGGACTTTTTTCCCAAGGTGCGGCGATGTTTGGAATTTCCGCCCTAATCGACCACAGTGGCAACGACAACTATCAAGCCAGCGTCTCCGCCCAAGGTTTGGGCAGCACTTTGGGCGCCGGAGTTTTGATTGATTTGGAAGGTGCGGACAACTATAGCCTGGGTGGCAAATACTATCATGAACCCCTTATGCCGCTGGATTTTATCACCCTGGGACAGGGCATGGGAATGGGTCTGCGTCCCCACCTTGCCGGTGGATTGGGCTTGCTTTATGATGGCGCCGGAAACGACCACTATCTGGGTGGAGTTTACGCTCAGGGTTCGGGCTACTGGTATGCCACCGGCGCGCTCATAGATCGCAGTGGCAATGATGTTTACAACGCAATTTACTATCCCCAGGGCTCCGGAATCCACCTCGCCTGCGGATTTTTGGTGGATCACGAAGGCGACGATGCCTATTACAGCCGTCACGGACCAGGCCAGGGTGCTGGTCACGACTGGGGTTTGGGCATTTTATTCGATGGCGGTGGAAATGATGCCTATTCCATCGAAGGCGGAAATGGCTTGGGGCTCACAAACTCTGTCGGCATCTTTGTTGACCGCAGCGGAAACGACCGCTATGAGCGCCAAAATCCTCAAAGCTATGGCAGCGCGAACTTTGTGCGCAGCGCAGGCGGAATCGGGCTTTTCCTGGATGCCGGCGGCGAAGACAGTTATCCAGACAGTCTCAAAGCCAACAACAAAACCTGGCAGCAGGGAACCTATGGTATTGGCCGTGATATCGATTTAAATCCAGTTGAAAAAACCGCGATTGAAGAACTGGCAGAAGCGGAGCCTTTGCCGGATGAAAATGACAGCATTGAAGAGATCTTTGCCGCAGCCGCAGAGTGGGAAGTTGGCTCCGCCGTACAGCGGGTTCGCAAAGCCCGCGAAATCCTGATTGCCCGCGAAGATGAAGCCATTGTCTACATCCTGGAAAACAAACTCAACACCTCCTCCGCCCTGCAATTTCGCGCTCTGGAAGCCTTGACAAAAAGTTCCCAAGCCTTTCGCGCTGAGCTGTACAAGGCAATCGATTTGCCGGACAGCCTGGCAGCGAAAAACGCTCTTTCCCTCATTGCCGGTGTGGGCGACAGCCTTTTGGTGGAGCCGGTTCAGCGCCTTTTAGCCCAGAAAAAGTATGAAACGACCTGCATTTCTGTGTTGGCAGGTGTCGATAGCGCCCGCAGCGTGGAACTTTTGAGCGCATACATCTTCCATCCCAGCGAGCGGTTCCGCTATCTGGCTGCGCGTTCATTAAAACAAATAACCCACCCCAGCGCCCGTGAAACTCTGGAAAAAATGCGTAAAGACCGCTCTTTTTTGGTTCAATCCCTTCTGCGCCAACTACCTTTGGAAAATTCTGAATGAGCGTGGAAAGAGACATTTTTCAAAAATATCTGCGGGAGTTGCGGCTCGCGGAGCCGGAAGCTTTGCTGGAAAGTTTTGACCTCTATCAC
>JAAYKA010000116.1 GCA_012522635.1 Candidatus Cloacimonadota bacterium | reverse complement strand
TGGTCCGCGGGGTAAACCCACATGGGTTTGATGCCTGAAAGCTGTGGGACTTCCTGGTTATTCAGCTTGATGGGCTCGCTCCAAGTGTATCCATTGTTGGCGGAAACCGCGATAAAAATCTCGGGTGTGTTTGAATAGGCCATGTAGTCCGCGTCGGAATCAACGTTAGACCAGTAGGCACGTTGGCTATCCTGCCAAACCGCCGCCATCATGCCTTGAGCGTTGGCATTGGTAATTTTGGTATTGCTGTAATGGAAGAACATGGCATCATCGTGAGCGGTAATATCCCAGTGAGGGAAAGGCCAGGTGAATCCGGGATGACTATTTAACAGAACTATATCCAGATAGTAGTTGCCATCATCAGCCTGGGTGTATTCGGGCTCGCCAAAAGGAGCCTCCATGTCCCATGGTACGAAAGTTTCGTTGAAATCGTCGTAGGGATGCCTTTTGGGGTGCACATCGTTGATAACGATGCTTTGATTGGCGGGATCAAAGACGAATTCTTTAACAACTTGGAAGGCAGGCCAATAGACGCCGTCAATGGTGGAAAGCGCCCAAACGCCAAAAAAGTGGACGCGACCAAGATTATCAACACTGGCATTGGCGTGAGTAGTGTTTGCCAAACGGTAGATCAATTCACCATCAGCAACGGCACCGTCGTCATCTTGGAAGTAGCCTTCTCCACCAATTGTTCCAGGAGGATTGCTAACTTGAATCCAGCTATAGTCGGTCACTCGGGTCCAGGTTCCCTGACCATAATTCGGACACACGAAGATGTCGATGTCGGGCTCGATGATGGTGTTCTGTCCACTTCCATCAGTTGCAGAATGGTATCCAGCATAATAGAGATTGCCGGCATTGTCGGTGGTGAGTGCCAAGAAGGGACGGCGCCACTGGTTGGCGTCCACATTCCAAGCGTCCATTTCGGGAATGGTGATGTGGTTCCAAACCATGGGCACACCCGCTTCGATTTGGTCACCGTCAAAATCAGCATAGGCGATCATAACGCTTTCAGACGGACCGTATGAAGGTGATACCGAGTTTCGGGCAGCTATATAAACTCGTCTTTTGCCGTCCACAGGAGAAGGGCCGATCTGGGCTGTGGGCCAGATGAATTCATTGTTGTAAGTGGTCAAGCCGTTGGGAGCGGTAATGGTTTGTGGGTTGTCGATGGCAATTTCCACATCATTGATAAGACCGGAAATGCCGGCGATGAAAGCGTCGGAAGCGAATAGCACTTCCAGCTCAGGGTCAGCATCGTAATTCGCGTGCCAGGCATACAGGGGTTTTCCGGAAACAGGATCCACAGCCAGGGTGGAATAGCCTTCATTGATGTAGGTGGTGGTGATCTCGTTGTTGTTCACCACGTTGCCATCTGCGTCCACATAGGTGTAGAAAGCGCGGCGGAGTGAGGTGGCCGCGCGACGTCCATGATAAGTCATGAAATATCCGCCACCTTGGGAATAAGGAATGACTCTGAGAGGCAGACCGTTATAGTTGCCAATCATGTAGTCATAGTAATTTGTCATTATCGCGGTGGGATTTGCGCTGAAAGTGTATTGTGGAGCGGTTTTGGCAAACGAAGCGCCATACCTGGGTGCCGCCTGGATTTTGTTCACATCCAGCTCGGGCATGGGCAGCATTCTAAGGTTTGATCCCGGCTGCATCTCCCTTGCAAAAACAAAAGAAAATATCAAGCCGAGGGCTAAGATGACCATTATGGTTTTTTTCATCCTTTCCTCCATCTGGTTCAATGTTATGTCAATGCTTAATGCTTGAATAAGATTGGATACGCCTCACAATGGTTCTTCTGTTGATACCGCACTCGTTTTCTGGATCACCAAGTAAAACAATCTTAATTCCTCTGTATCCGCATTAAAATACGGATGCATATTAAGTCAAGCAATAATTGAGCCAGAACACACATAATAAAGAAGTTACCCCATTTATTAAGTTTTCGCCAAGTCTATTTTTCCCGAGATGGCACGGGTCCTGACCTGTAGGAAAAATGAGCCGAAACTGCAGGATGAATGGGATAAATATGATGCTCTCTTGCTTGCCGCCCTTGGTATTCCTTATGTTTCATAAGCTAAACATAAGGTTGATAAAAGTTTAGGGCTTTTTGAAGTGGTTTCCAACAGACTCGTTCTAATATGGTAGCCGCCAGAATTAAAAAAAGCCCCGGAGAATTCCGGGGCTTAATTGGAGATTTATGACTCCGATGAATTACTTCATCAGGACCATCTTTTTGGTGCTGCTGTATTTGCCAGCCTGCATCTTGTAGAAATAGATACCGCTGGATACAGCTTGGTTGTTGTTGTCACGGCCGTTCCACACAACTTTGTAGTTGCCGGAGGCCTTGTCTTCATTCACCAGGGTTTTCACCAACTGTCCCTTGGCGTTGTAGATCTCGATGCTGACAGGAGCGGCTTCCTTCACACTGTAGGAAATGGTGGTTTCAGGGTTGAAGGGGTTCGGATAGTTGCTGTGCAGCTGAGTTGCCACAACCGGCATGCCAGGATCGTTTGCATCGTCTCCGCCTATCACAGTCACATCATCGATGAAGAAGATGAAGGCGTCGTTCGAAACACATTGGATGCCAACATAAACAGTTTCACTGGTGGCGTAATCGGCAAGGCTGTAGGTGTATTCAGTCCAAACATCGGGTGCCTGAATGTAGTTTGTACCGCTGATGATGGTGAAGTTAGCCGGGTTGGTGCCAGTGGTGGACACGCCAACCTTGAACCTTTCCAGTCCATACTGGGCGGTGTG
>JAAYKA010000115.1 GCA_012522635.1 Candidatus Cloacimonadota bacterium | reverse complement strand
TTCTGCAATACAGCACCGACTCGAACTTTATCGTGCAGCCAGAGATTCTTTACAGCCAGAAAGGTTTTACTTTCAAGGCTGCGACAGTTGACAACACCACCGCCATGGACTATGTGGAAGTTCCCATCCTTCTGAAATACAACGTTAGAGCAGCCAAAGGTCTTAATCTTCAGCCCACAGTGGCCCCTTCGTGGGTTATGCCGTGGTTGCAAAAAACATATTCAAAGGTGTTGTCATTGACGATGAGACCGATTTATTGGAAGATATCAACCGCCTGAACTATGGTGTGGATTTTGGTCTGGACCTGCAGATAATCGACAAAGTGCTTGTGGGAGCCCGCTATCAGCTTGGCTTGGCAGATTATGACGGTGACAACAACATAATCGAAAGAAATAAGAAAGACACCCACAACGGCATCATGTTCAGCCTGGGCTTTTTGTTCTAAATCTTAAAACCCTCTTTATCTTACAAGCGCTCCAAAACGGGGCGCTTTTTTATTCTCCGCCGCGGGGATGGCCTTTGCGGTAGGCTTTTTTTAGGTCTTCCGAGGTTACATGAGTGTATATGGCTGTGGTTTCGAGGTTTTCGTGTCCCAGCATTTCCTGCACAGCCCGCAAATCCGCGCCCCGGGAAAGCATGTGGGTGGCAAAACTGTGTCGCAGGGTATGGGGAGAATATCCTTTTTTTTGGGCAACGAGGCTGAAATATTGATCCAATATGGAATAAAGCTGGCGTCCATCAAAATCATTGCCACCCTTGGTGAGAAACAGCCGGTCCGAAGAATGCTCGCGTTCCAGTTCAGGCCTGCGTTTCAGCCAATTCTGAACCGCTTCAATCGCCGCTTCGCCAATGGGCACCATTCTTTCTTTGCCGCCCTTTCCCCAAACTTTGATTAAGCCGCGTTTTAGGTTGATGTCCACCAGACGCAGCCCTGCCAATTCACCAATTCTGATTCCGCTGGCATAGAGCAGCTCCAAAATGGCGCGGTTGCGAACGCCAAAAACACTGTCCAAATCGGGAATGCGGAGCAGGGTCAACATTTCTTCCTCAGAAAAGAATTTGGGCAGAGCATTTTCGAATTTTGGTCTCTTTATCTTGTCCATGGGGTTGATTTCCAACTCATCCAACAGCATCAGATGGGAAAAAAAGCCCTGCAAGGCAGCCAATTTCCGTGCCATGCTGCGGTTTCCCACACCCTGTTCGTGCAGGTGCAGCATCCAATCCCGAATCATTTGTGGCTCAATTTCCCGGGCGATGATTTCAGCGGGGAAAAAGCGTGCCACATAGCCTTGAAACTGTGTCAGATCGCGGCCATAGGCGATGACGGTGTTGACGGATTTTCCCTCAACGCTGAGGTGTTGCAGGTAACTTTGTAGTTCTTTTTCCATGGTTTTGTGTCCCGATGCTCATTTTTTACTTGCCTGATAACTTGTCGAGAAAAAAATTGCACTTGAGCCAAGGAGGTTTGATGAATCAGCATATTGACAGCAGCGCCAAAATTGGCGAAAATACGCGCATCGGCGTAAACGCCGTCATCTTGGAAGACGCGAAAATCGGTGAAAACTGCCTGATTGGAAACAACGTGGTTATCCACGCGGGCAGCGTGATTGGAGACAACGTTCGCATCGACGACAACACCGTTGTTGGGAAAAAACCGCTGTCGTCCCCGCGCAGTATTTTCAAGGTTCCCGAAGGGTTGGAACCAGCCCGCATCGGTTCATTCTGTCAGATTGGCGCGAATGTTGTGATTTACGCGCAGTGTGAAATCGGCGAACGTAACCTGATTGCAGACCTTGCCACCATCCGCGAAAATGTGAGCATCGGCGACCTGAACATCATCGGTCGCAACGTTGCCATCGAGAATTATGTGAACATCGGCTCCCGCAATAAATTCGAGACAAACTGTTATATCACAGCCTATTCCGAGGTGGCGGACTACTGTTTCGTGGCGCCCTGCGTGGCAACCAGCAACGATAATTTTATGGCTCGCGACCCCGAACGGTTCAAACATTTTAAAGGAATAACCATGAAAACCGGCTCCCGCATTGGAGTGAACGCCACCATTTTGCCTGGCAAGGTGATTGAAGAAGATGGCGTTGTTGCAGGCGGAGCCGTGGTTTCACGCGATGTTCCCGCCCAAAAGATAGTTTTGGGCAACCCTGCCAAGCCTCTGTTAGAGGTTTCTGAGGCTCAACTGCTTAAAAACAATTTGGACAAAACATGAAAGCTCTGTTAATCATTCCCACCTATAATGAAATCGAAAACATCGCCCGCATTATTCCGGCGGCTTTGAGTCAAAGCGAAATGTTGGAAATTCTGGTGATGGACGACAATTCTCCCGATGGCACAGCCGCCGCCGTGAAAGACTTGATGAAGACCGAACCCAGGCTGCACCTGATTGAGAGGCCACGCAAGATGGGGCTCGGCTCTGCCTACGTGACCGGTTTTAAATATGCCCTGAAAAATGGCTATGACTTTGTGCTGGAGATGGATGCAGATTTTTCCCACGATCCAAACGACCTGCCCCGCCTTTTGGAGGCTGCCCAAAAAAATGACCTGGTAATTGGCTCCCGCTATTGCCAGGGTGTGAATATCGTTAACTGGCCATTCAGGCGGCTTTTAATCAGCTATTTTGCCTCAAAATATGTGCGTGTTATTACGGGTATGCCGGTGAAAGACCCCACCGCGGGCTTTAAGTGTTTTAATCGCAGAGTGTTGGAAGCCATCAATCTGGATCGCATCCTTTCCGACGGCTATGCCTTCCAGGTGGAAATGAATTTCCGAGCCTGGAGCCTGGGATTCAAAATACATGAGGTTTCCATCGTTTTCACAGAGCGCGTGGACGGGGTTTCCAAAATGAGCCGGCAAATCGTTTGGGAAGCGGTCTGGATGGTTTGGCGCCTGCAATTCAAGAAGCTTTTTGGCAAGCTTTAAAAAAGGACAACACTTTATGCTGGAACGCTTTAACACACCTCTGGAACGGCCTGAAGACCAAGAATTCGACCGCGCGCTGCGGCCTCGCAGTCTGGATGAATTCATCGGTCAAAACCACATCAAGCAACTTTTGGACATCTCCATCAAAGCTGCCAAACTGCGCCGCGAACCGCTGGATCACGTGCTTTTTTACGGTCCGCCCGGACTTGGCAAGACCACGCTGGCGGGCATTATCGCTCGCGAAATGGGGGTGGAAATCACCGTCAGCAGCGGTCCCGTGATGGAAAAACCCAGCGATCTGGCTGGCATCCTGACCAATCTGCAGCGTCACGAAGTTCTTTTTATCGATGAAATCCACCGCTTGAGCCACGTCATCGAAGAATATATCTATCCCGCCATGGAAGATTTTCAGATGGAAATCATCCTGGACAGCGGCCCCAGCGCGCGCACACTGCGCATCAGCGTGGAGCCTTTCACCCTGATTGGCGCCACAACCAGAGCGGGATTGCTGACCCCGCCGCTGCGAGACCGTTTTGGCATTGTTTTGCGGCTGGATTATTACGATTTTGACTCCATCAAACGCATCATCCGCCGTTCCGCAGACATCATGGAAGTTCCCGCCGAAGATGCTGGGATTGAAGAACTTGCGCGCCGCAGCCGGGGAACACCCCGCATCGCGAACCGCCTGTTGCGCAGGGTGCGGGATTTTGCTCAAATCATGGGCACCGGTACCATTACGCTCGAAATAGCGCTGCAGGCTTTGGAAATGCTGCAGGTGGATCACGCCGGTTTGGATGAAATGGATAAACGCCTCCTGGGCACCATCATCGAAAATTATCGCGGTGGGCCGGTGGGTCTGAAAACCCTGGGAGCCGCTGTGGGAGAGGATGCTGGCACCATTGAGGAAATCTTTGAACCGTATCTGGTGCAACAGGGGTTTTTGGAACGCACGCCCCAGGGTCGCAAGGTTACCTTCAAGGCTTACAAACATTTAGGTTTGTCACCCTCGCAGGATCAAAAGGAAATTTTTGAAGATTGATTCCGCGGTTTTGACTCCCAATCAAAAAACCAGCCTCCTGATAACGTAAAAGACATGGGATACAAGGAAAATATCGCCAGCAATCTTGGCAGCCAGATAATCCGAATTGCTGTGGGAGCGCTCACTGGCATTGTTGTCGCCCGTGTTTTGGGTCCCGCCGGAATGGGTAAAGTGGCATATATCCTGCTGGTTTTCACCCTTTTGGGAGATTATGGGCACCTTGGCTTGAACAACGCCAATATGTATTTCCTGAAGCGTGGAGCCCAGTCTCGCAAACACCTCTTTGGCGTGAATATAACATCTTTGGCAATGCTTTCCCTGCTTGCTGCCACTGCGGTTTTGAGTTTGCGCGCCACAGGCCTCATCCTGCAGAGTTATCATTGGGGCTACATCGTTGCCGGGCTTGCCTTTAGCATATCCGACCTGTTTTTCACCAACCTCCAATCCTGGTATGTGGGTGATGAACGCATCCGCGAAAGCAACCGCTATATCATTGGGGTTTTCCTGCTGAAAAACGCGCTGCTACTGGGTCTCTGGATTTCCGGCATGCTGTCACCTTTCCGCTATTTTTCGCTGATGGTTTTGGGTATGCTGCTGAACGCCACGCTGCTTTGGCTGAAAGTGAGGCAAAAATACACCCCGGCTTTTGATTTCGGATTGCTGAGGTCGGAATTTGGCTACGGCGGTATCCTCTGGCTGGGTTCAATTTTTTCATTTTTGTTTTTGCGAGCCGATCAATTCATGATAAAAAACATGTTGGGCTTGGCTGAACTGGGGACATATTCCATCTCCGTAAGCCTGGCAGAATTGCTCTTTTTGGTGCCCATAAGCGTCAGTTCCGCTTTTTTGGGAAAACTTTACAACACAGAAGACCCCAATTCAGCCCGGCTTCTGCTTTCCCGAACCCTGAAACTGACCCTGTATGCCTGCGCGGCTTTGGCAGCCGTGGGTATTCCGCTCAGCTTTTTAATCCCGTTTGTATATGGAAAAGCATATACAGGCGCAATTTACAGTACCATGGTTCTGTTGGTCGGAGCGGTGCTTTCCTCCCCCGCCCGGGTGGGAATGCAATACTTTTTTACCTTGGGACGGCCAAAAGTGCATCTGTGGGCAAGCTTGGCAACCCTGCTCACAAACATTAGCTTGAACTTCGTTTTAATCCCACGCTTGGGGATTCTGGGCGCGGCGATTGCCTCTGGTATTGCCTACGCGCTTTACGGACTTATCTACATTTTCCTGTTCCTGGGCCCGGAAAAATTCTCTTTTAATGAGCTTTTCCTATTGAATGCCAAAGATTTACAAGAACTTTTCAAACGCCCATGAATGTTAAGGAAGTTGGCGCCGGATATTTATGAAAGGGGCAATTCTTCAGTTTCTTAAACGCGCCTTCACCGCCAGATAAAACCATTTATCACCACTCAACCCGGATAATTTATCCAAAGTCCGCCAGACAGAAAATGGCATTTTTCGGGTTAATTGGTTCAAACGCAAAGCCGCCATCGCTTTGTGGTAGAACCTGATACTACGTTGAACCTTGAACCCGTTTTCCCACAACAACGCTGCCACTTTGGCTTGGTCGAAACTATGCAAATGCGCGTTCACAGGGGTTTTCCGGTTGCAATGGACACACAGTGAATACCTGATTTCCTCGCGGTAGGGCACGGTAATCAACAGCGTCCCTCCGGGTTTGAGGTATTCCCGGCAATTTTGCAGCGCCAAGGCTGGTTCCACCAAGTGTTCCATCATCTCCAACGCCACGATGAGGTCAAACTTTTTGCCCAAATCCTGAAGCTCGCAGGCATCACCATAAACCGTTTCAATTTTGGGATTCATGTCCTTGATTCGAGCCAGGTTTTCTTCGCTGAGGTCCATGGCGGTCACCTCCGCGCCCAGTTTTGCGGCTTCCAAGCTGAACCAACCTCTGCCGCTGCCCAAATCCAAAACCTTCATGCCGGGTCGGATATCGCAAATGGAAAGCGTAAACTGGGTGCGTCTTTGCTCGGCGGGATTCATTTTCCCGTCCTCAAAATAGTCAAATTCCAGCGCGTCTTGGCGATAATGTTCTCGTGGATCCATTTTTCCTTCCAAAGTTCTAATAAAGAATCGCCCCCTGATTTGTCAAGAGGCGATTACAATTAAATATCCAAACAGCTTTGAGCATCTTTGGATGAGTTTAATCTCGATGAGTTTTTTCAATAATCCTTTTCCAGAGCGGAAAAATCAACCTGCTCGGCCAGCGCTTTGAGCAAGTCCGATGAGCTGATATTGCTGCCATTTACCGTGACGGTGATTCTGTCGTTCACTTTCACGATGAGAGTTCCGCTTCGGTCGGATTCGTCGAACTCCAGGTTCGCCGTGTAGCCGCTCACACGAGTGCTTTTCCCCGCGGCGCCACTGATGCCAAAGAGGTTCGCAAGTCCCATCAAGCCTCCGCTTTGGCCCAAAATCCCGCCCACGCTGATGGTGAGCGTGAAGTCGGCGTCACCTTTTTCATATTCGCCCATGGCGGTCATTCCCGAGCCCAGAATATTCAAAGGTGTGAAGCTTTTTTCGTTGAGCTTGAAACCACCAGAACCAGCGGGGAGATAGTTCAACAGGTCTTCGCCCAGAATTTCGTCGATTTTTGCCATGGCGTATTCCAGTTCTTCCCTGGCTTTGCCATAGTTTCCTTTATTTATGAATGTTTTAGCAGTGTCGATGGCTTGAACGGCTTCGCTTTTCGCGTCGTCCGCAAAAAGAGCCAGCCCCAGCGCCAAAACAGCGATAAGAACAAGTAGCTTTTTCATGTTACAACTCCTTTGATGAAGATGATTACAGATAATTATAAGCGTATTTTATTGGTTTCAAAATGTTAATTTCTGACCCGTAACCGAAACAGCGAAGTTCCCGGAGGAAAGAGCCCGGGAGCTTCGCCGGCTGGGTGTATTGAATCTTAGTTTAGGGAAAATTAATCTTGATATTCTTCACTTCCGGAAACTTGGATAGGTGTTCACGGATTTCTTCGGCAACGTTATCACGCCATTCATCGAAGCTCATGATGTTCATATCAATCAACACCTCACCATCATCAAATCCCACATATTTGACCATTTTAAGAGTCACAATATCCTCTCCCACTTGCGGATAGATGATTTTCTTCAATTCCTCGATGATGGTCTCTTTGCCAAAATTTGGAACCTCTTTCAAACCGTGCTCAATCTCATAGTTCGAAATTGCGGTCTGCAGGGTATCCGACGCCAAAACCGAGCAGTGAACTTTCACGGGCGGAAGCCCATCCAGGGCGTCCATGGCGTCTTTCCAACTGATTTTTTTGGCTTCATCCAGGGTTTTTCCTTTGGCGAGGTCGGTGATAATGCTGGCTGTGGCGATGTTTGAGGCACAGCCATAGCTCAAAAAACTGATGTCATCTATCTTTTTACTGGCTTCATCGATTTTAAGGTAGATGGTAACCTGGTCTCCGCAGGCGGGGCTGCCTTCGGTGGCGACGGCGTCAGGGTTCTCCATTTTCCCAACGTTGTGGGGGTTCATGAAGTGGTCCAAAACTTTTTGTGAATATTGCATTATTTCTCCTGAGAATGGGTGGCTTGGTAAAGTGGGCTGCGTTCGCGCAGTTGGGCTGTGATTTTCGCCAGACTGGCAACCGCAAAATCTATCTGCTCTTTTGTGTTGTAGCGGGAAAGGGTAAATTTCATCGAGCCATGGCTTTGGACGTGGTTTTTGCCCATCGCCATCAACACGTAACTGGGCTTGAGGCCCTGAGAGGCACAGGCCGAACCGGTGGCGACGGTGATGCCTTTCAAATCCAGCATCATCGTGATGGCCTCACCCTCGATGTAGGCAATCGAAATGTTGATATTGTGGCTGGCGCGCTTTTCACCGCGAGGGCCGTTAAGTTCGATTTCAGGAATTTCCGCCTCCAGACGTTCCAACAAATAGTTTGAAAGCCCACGCAGTTTGGAAATCGTGGCGTCGAGGTCGGCGAAAGTGATTTGAACCGCTTTGGCAAATCCAGCGATGAGGGCGATGCTGACTCCTCCGGGTTGAATGCTGCCCACACGGCTCACTCCGTGGATAATCTGGGCGATTCTGGTTCCTTTTCTCACAAAAAGAGCGCCAACACCCTGCGGTCCATGGATTTTATGAGCGGAAATGCTGAGGGTGTCCACTCCCAATTCCTGCAAATCCAGAGGCATCTTTCCATAGGCCTGACCAGCGTCTGCGTGCCAAAAGATTTTGTGTCCGGCGTTTTCCAACACCTTTTTATATTCCGCCATGGGCTGAATGGTGCCCACAACGTGGTTCACGATGGTGGTCAAAAACAGTGTGGTATCATTTCTGATGGCAGCCGCCAATTTTTCCGCGCCAACCACACCCTCCGCGTCCGGCTCCAAATAAGTCACTTCAAAACCCTTTTTTTCAAGCCAGGCGGCGTTTGTGAGCAGGTCTGGATAATCCACCAGCGAAACGATGGCATGTTTCCCGCTGGAAGCGTGGGCGTTTGCCAAACCCTTGATGGCAATGTTGTTGGCGATGGTTCCACCAGATGTAAAATGAATTTCACCAGCTTGGGCGTTCAAAGTCTCCGCAATCGTTTGGCGAAAATCATCCAAAGCGCTGTTGGTGGATTCCCCAGTGCTGATGAAGGTTCCAGGCATCCAAAATTTCTCGCTGAAATAGGGCAGCATGGCCTCGAGGACTTCTGGGTCCAGCGGCGTGGTGACGCAGTTATCCAGGTAAATTTTTCCGGGCGTCATTGTTTCTCCTGTTTTAAATCTTTAATGATGTTGGCGAGGCTGTATCCACGGAAAAGACCCCGCTGCTTTTTTGCCAGTTCGTTGAAAACCGCCTGTAAACCGCAATCGTCACCCAGACAAAACTGCTTGTCCCGAGCGCAATTCATCTCCGCGTTGCGGTCTTCCACGGCGTCCATGATATCCAACAAAGTGATACGCGAAGCTGGTCTCGCCAGGGTATATCCGCCCAAAGCTCCGGGACTGCTCACCACCAATCCGGCTTTTTTGAGCGAGCGCAAAAGCTGTTCCGTATACTTTTTGGGCAGATTCTGTTTATCGCAGATACTTTGGGCTGAAATGCTGGATTTATCCGGGATTTCCAGCAAAGCCCTGAGAGCGTATTCCGTTTTCGTGCTCACGGACATTATGGTTTCTCCTTTCTTGTGAACTGACTTCTCAATATATACTAATTTACCATACTATCCGCGCAAGGAATATTTTTATCATTAAACGCAGGTTGACAGAATCAGCACCCCCCAGAAAATGCAACTGGGAACGAACATGATTGAAGTAAAAAAACTTGGCTGCGCCTATGACAACCACTTCGTATTACGCGAGTTAGACCTGCGCTTGAACTCCGATGAGTTCACCGTGCTCGTCGGTCCCAATGGCGCCGGGAAATCCACCCTAATCCACGCCTTGCTGGGCTTTTTGCCCATCCTGGAGGGCGAGGTCCGCCTCTTTGACCGTCCCCTTTCCAGCTATCGCCGTTCCGAACTGGCACGCCTGACCGCTCTCGTCTCCCAGGAAACAGTGTTTCAATTCGATTATCCCGTGCGGGACATCGTTCTCATGGGTCGCTACCCCTATCTGGGATTGATGCAAAGCTGGCTGCCCCAGGATTTGGAAGCGGTGGACAAGGTATTGGAACAGTTGGGTTTAAGCAAATTTGCCGACCGCTTCTTTTCCCAGCTCAGCGGTGGTGAAAAACAGCGGGTTTTAATCGCGAGAGCGCTGGCTCAGGAAACCTCCTACATTTTCCTCGATGAAACCCTTTCCCAGCTTGATATTAACCATCAGGTGGAAATCATGGCGCGTCTGCGTGAAATCGTTCACAACAATGGCAAAGGTATCCTCCTCATTTCCCACAACCTCAATCTGGGCGCGAATTTCGCCGACAGAATGGTCCTGCTTTCCCAGGGCAGAGTCTTGGGAAGCGGAACCCCTGAGGAAATGATGCAGCCTCGGCTTCTGCGAGAGCTTTTCGGGCTCGAACTTCAAACCATGCTCAACCCGGTGACGGGAAAACCAAATTTACTCTATCCAGGAATACCATGAAACGCTTTCTGCTCTTGTGTTTAAGCCTCGTCTTCCTGGCGTCTTTCGCCGAAGCTCGTCTTGTGCAAGGTAAAACCCTTGACCCTCAGGGAAAACCCATCTCTTCGGTGTTGGTAAGTGACGGTAAACAATATAAATACAGCTCCGAACAAGGTGAGTTTAGCCTCAACACCGAGGCCGATTTCCTCTCCTTCAGCCGCCTGGGCTTTAAAACCCGAAAACTGGCGGCCATAAAATCAAGCGGCTCAGTGGTTTTGGAGCCCGAAGCGCTGCTTCTGCCCAAGGTCGTGGTCAGCGAAAGCGCCTGGAATGTCTATTCCGCTCCGGCTGACCGGGTGGCGCTTCCCATCGACCCAGACCGACACTATTATTCACCCGCCGAAATTCTGGCGACCACACCCTCCATCAACACCAGCGATGTCCGCCTCCCCGGTGAAAACCAGAGCGTTTCCATCCTGGGAAATCTGCCCCGCCACAGCCTGATAATCGTGGATGGAATTGCCCTCAACCCAGGTGGCGAAAGCTATGACCTCTCCCTGATTGACACAAACAACATCGAATCCATTGAATTGATTAAAAATAACGCCTCTGTTTATGGGGGAGGTTCCGCCATCGGTGGAATCCTGAACATCCGCACGCGTCAGGGCAAAACTTCCGGCTCCACAGAGTTTTCCGTCGACAGCGAAATTGGCTCCTTCGGATATGCCAAAAACTCGCTTTCCTTCGCCGCCGCCCTCAAAAACTGGGAACTCCGCCTGGGAAGCTCACATCTGAACACAAACAACGATTTCAAATATAAAATGCCGGATTGGTGGAGCGGCGACAGCCTGATGATTCGGGAAAACAACGCCCGCCGCCAGAATTCCATCTCCGGTTCTCTCGCTTTCAGAAGCGGAATCACACGTCTCAGCCTCCAAACCGACTATGTATGGTTCCATCGCCAGCTTCCCGGAACTGTCAATTTCACAGAGGTTTACCGCCATGCCTACCTGGATGGACACGCCAACCGAAACAGCCTGGGAATCAGCGCCAGTTCAGGAAAATACAACGCCGACCTTCTGGCTTGGCTGAACCTCGACGGTGCGCTTTACGACAACACCAACGCCCCTCTGCCGGTTTATGTCTCCCGCTATCGCCAAAACCTGTTGAACACTGGCTTGCGCGGTAGCGTGGGCGCCAATTTCAACCTGGCTCAGGGTTTATCGCTGAATGCCGGAACAGCGGCGGAATTTGGTCATGAACACTATCGCAACCTGAACCTGATTAACCCCGCCAACGACCTCGACCACAGCGACAACTTTGCCAACATCAGCCTGAAAACCGGATTACAACAGGATTGGGGGCTGTGGCTGCTCGATGGCGCCGGAGCCGCGAGGCTCGACCGGGCGCGAGGCCAAAACAACCCCAGTTGGCGTCTGGAAGGCAGTCTGAAACACATCGGCTTCGTGGAAAGCTCGCTGGGCGGAACCTGGGGCTCCTCCTTCGCGCTGCCCTCACCCTACGATTTATATTGGAAGGGAGATTCCCAAGCCATTGGAAATCCAAATCTTTCCAGCGAAAAATCCCGTGGTTGGCAGCTTTGGCTGGAAAACCGGATTGGCGGCTTCCATCTGCGCGGAGCCTGGCATGCAAACGAAATTGACAGCCTCATCCAATGGCGTCAGGTGCAGATGTTTGGAAACGTGTGGAAACCCTTCAACGTCGGCAAAGCCCAAGTGAAAAATCTGGAAATGGAAACCGGGCTCGAGCTTTGGAACTGGCTGGATTTGAGCGCTTCCATGCTGCTCACCAAAGCGCTGGACCTCAGTTCAAATCCCCCCGAAACCGCGCCCCACCTGATGTACACCCCGGATTTCAGCTATGGATTCAAACTGGGTTTAAACTGGCCTTTCCTCCGTTTTTGGAGCCAGTATTCCCGAACGGGAGAACAATTTACAACTCCGGATAACCTCGCTGGAGCGCTGCCTTCCCACAGCTTGTTGGATTGCGGAATTTCCACCGTTTTCCATCTCTGGAGCTGGGAACTTTCACCCCATTTTTCCATCCACAACCTGCTCAATAAACAATATTCCGTTTACGCCTACGTCCCCCAACCCGGAATCTCTTTCCAGGGCGGTATCTCACTGCGAATAAAAGATTAAACCTCTATTTCACCACGCTGAATTTTTGTAAAACAGGCAACATCCCTGGTCGGCTGAATCTCGCCAGATAGATTCCAGAAGCCTTTCCCGTGAAGGGCAGGATGATTTGCGTTTGCTGGAAACTGAATTCACGTTCAATCAGCCGCTGTCCCTTCAGATTGAAAATCTCCACCTTCATCGGCTCCAAAAAATCACCCGAAGCCTTGCTGACACTCACCTGCCCCTGCTGATAGTGAATTTGATAGCGTAAATCCGGAACATTTCCCCCTCCAGAGCCTTCAGTCAGATGGATATCCTGGCTTGACCCCGCCGTGAAATCCGGGATAATATATCTGCTATCCTCATGTTGGATGGCGAGTTCCGTGATATCCCTCGCCGCGCCATTTGCCAGGGTCACCTTCAAAAATCCCTCATTCTCCATTTTTTCCACGGCGGTGATTTTCACCTCTTCGATATCCAACATCCGGTCGAAAACATCCTCCACCGGTGCTATCCACAAACCCCGATACTGCCTGTAATAATCCAACATTTGCAACATTTCATCCACATCATCGCGAACCACATAATCCCCATTGGGCTGAATCATCCAAAAAGAGAGCCGGGTATCCGTTTGCGACATACAAAAGTGGGTGTAACCAACGTGTAAACCCCGCGCCGCGATTAGGGCGTCCAGGTTTTCCGGGGTCACGATATATTTCATGCTCACGGACATATATTGGTTCAAATATTCCCAAACCTCCGTCCTGGTGCGCCCATAAAACCAAACCGGCTTCGTGAGCGCGGTGGCTTCCCAAACGATGTGGGGCAGGCGCCAGGCCTCATCGTAAGCGTTGAAGGGATTGGTTCTTGGCGTATCCGCCGGCCAGACATATTCGATTTCGCTTTGATTGATGATATCAGCCACAAAATACGGACTTTCCGGGAGTAATCCTTGATAGACAAGGTCTTCCGGATTATTCGGAACCGAATGGTCAATCCAACTGCGAATTTCCAAATCCACCAAATCATGGAGCAAAGCCTGTTCATTCGTGCCTGGAGGGTCTGCCAACATCGTATAAGTGTGCCATCCAACCCGATTTCCTTTGCTTTTAATCAAGCGCCACATCTCCCCCAGAGTCGGTTCGTTCACCCCGTGGATGGTGGTGGTGACGGGGATATTCCGCGCAAAGAACCCCTTCGTATAATAGCTGGGATTGCTCGGATTATTGCTGCCTTCAAACACGGCTTTCAAACGTGGTAAAGTCTCGCCATCAGCGTCATTGGTGATACAAAACGCGGCTTTCCGGTCCCCAGGCCAGCGGTTGATATCCAACAACAGCGGCTTCTGGGTGAAAAGCAGAAAACCCCAGTGATGGCTTCCCCCCGCCGGTTTATACATCGTGTCGCGTGGGATGGCGCAAGCTTGGAGGTTCTCGTCAAACAACCTGAAATAGTTGGATTGAAAGTTATAGAGCATAACCCTATTCATGGCAATGCTTTCCACACCCTCACAACCCTCATATCCGGAAGCCACAATCCAGAAACTCCGTCCCCCACAGGATAATTCGGCGACCTTGTCCATATACGGCCCAATCATGCGATTACGTGTCGCCTCCCGGTTTTGGACGGCTTCCACCCCTGTAAATTCCGCGTGGATTGGATTTTGGGCGTTATCCAGCGTGAACCAAAATTCCCTCAAAAAGGTTTCCTCTTTAAAATCCACCCTCACATCGAAATACCAAGCCTGGCTCAAATAGCTCGAACGCGGTACGACGCTTACAGTTACATCCATTTCCGGGCTGGTAAAAACTACGCGAACGCTGTCCGCCCAGTTTTCCCTCGTCGCGCCAAACGCCAAATCGTTATAAACGCCCTCACCCACCCGTTTGCTGGCGTGGATATTCAGCTCAAAATTCAGCTCATCAAAGTCCAGCCGATTGACTTGACCGAACAAAACAACGCTCCCTAAAAGCGTCAACACAAAAACGATGGTCATTTTTTTCACAATTCTCTCCCATCCGCCGAAATGGCGTGTTTTATATCCTTAAAATCTTATCGCGTAAAGAGTTCCAACCCGCTTCACTGATAAAGGAAGCGCTTGATTTTCTGGGTGGCGGTCTTTTCGAAAGGTTCCCTCTGTTCAACGATGTGCTTGATGCGGGAAAAGCTCGAAAGGTTCTCGTTTGCCTGGCTCTTTATCTCATCCAAAAGCGCGTCGACTTGCTTTTTATATTTGGCGCTGGTGATGCGGTTTGTGTGGTGATGTTTTTCCAGATATTCAGGGCTTAAAAACACTCTTGCCGTCAAAACCCCGCCCACATCCAGAACCAGGGATTCCAAAACCGCCTCATGTTCGTTCAACTTGCTTTCCACTTCCTCGGGATAGATATTTTCCCCGGAAGCCGCCACAATCACGTTTTTGGAGCGTCCAATGATATAGAGATAGCGTTTTTTGCGCAGGATTCCCAAATCCCCAGTTTTGAAAAAACCGTCCTTGGTAAAGGCTTCCGCCGTTCTCGCCGGGTCTTTGTAATAGCCTTTCATCACCGTGTCGCCTTTCACCTCAATCTCGCCGATGCGGGTTTTGGGGTCGGGGTCGGCGATGCGAAGCTGGAGATGCTCCAAAACCTGACCGGTGGAGCGAAAACGCGTATCCCGGGGATGGCTTCCCGCGACGAGCGGCGAAGTTTCGGTCAAGCCATAACCGATGGCGTAAGGAAAGCCCGCTTCGTTCAAAAACCGCTCCACATCCCAGGAAAGCAGAGCCCCGCCGATGCCAAAGAAATGCAGCTCTCCGCCAAAGGTTTTCATCAGCTTTTTGCCCGCCAACTGGTGTAATAACTTCCGTGTGGGCGGCATTTTATAGAGCGCGCGAAAAACCGGATTCGCGTTCAACTGTGGATAGACTTGGGTTTTGAAAATCTTTTCGATGATGAGGGGAACCGTCAATATCATCGTGGGCCGAATCTTTTGCATGGCGGGAACCAAAACCCGCGCCGTAGGCGGTTTATCCAGATAGTAAACACAGCCTCCGCCCATCATCGGAATGATGAATCCAATCGTACATTCATAGGTGTGGGACAGCGGTAACACAGACAGCAAGCGGTCTTGGGGCCTCACGGGCTGGAATTGGGACGTAATCCAAGCGTCCAAAACCAAGTTTTTATGGCTCAACATCACGCCTTTGGACAGCCCCGTCGTGCCCGATGTATAAATCAGGGCGGCGGTGTCGTCCTCATTGACTTTTTCGCTTTTCAACCCCACGGCTTTCAAGGCTTTATTGCGCAGTTTGTAAAGCTGTTTCAGCGGCTCGTACATGATGCCGCCAATCCGGTCTTTGGGCGCTTTATATTCCAACAGCTCAAAGTTATCCAAAGCCACCAGGGAGACCCAGGGCTCCAAATCGGAATAGCCAATTTTGTCATAATGAGCGCGGGAAACAAAGACCATCTTTGACTCGCTGTGACGCAGGATATTCAATATCTCGTTCACGTGAAAATCCGTGAGAATCGGAACCACAACCGCGCCCATGGACGTGATGGCGAGATACGCGATGCCCCAGTTGGGCATATTTTGGCCCAGAATGGCAATTTTATCGCCTTTCACGATGCCTTCTTCCTCCATCATGCGGATTAAGCCGTCAATCTGTTCGCGCAGTTCGGAATAGCGAATGGGCTCGTCGTCCACATTGGACAGCGCGGGAAGATTGCCAAATTGCTCGCAAGAATGGTCTATCATGCTTTTGAGGGTCATTTCGAAGGGAGCTTTCATATTTTCTCCTTGAATCGGCAATTTCGTAAAGCGGGGATTCCTGTCAAGAAATGTTTCACGGAGGCTGGCGAGAAAGCGAGGTAGCGAGGTGGACAGGTGGCAAGATGGAGACTGAACGGTAATGTTCGGAGTCGGTTGCCCTGAAAGCCCCG
>JAAYKA010000114.1 GCA_012522635.1 Candidatus Cloacimonadota bacterium | reverse complement strand
CATAATTCCAAGATTAAAATCATCAAGTTCCGTCGAAATTTTGGCAAAGCCGCTGCCCTGCAGCATGGTTTCAAGCTCGCCAGCGGGGATGTGGTTTTCACTCTCGATGCGGACTTGCAAGACAATCCCGAAGAAATTCCCAAATTTCTTGCCAAACTGGATGAAGGCTGGGATTTGGTTTCCGGCTGGAAACAAAAACGCCGTGATCCGCTCCACAAAGTTATTCCCTCACGGTTTTTCAATTGGGTCACAGGCCGTGCTTTCAAGCTCAAACTTCGTGATTTCAATTCCGGCTATAAAGCCTATCGTGGTGAACTGGTGAAAGAAATGAATCTTTACGGTGAGATGCACCGCTATATTCCAGTTTTGGCAAATGCGCTGGGCTACCGCGTTACCGAAATCCCGGTCGAACATCGCAAGAGGGAATTTGGGCGCTCCAAATATGGCTTGGAGCGCTATTTGCGCGGTTTTTTTGATCTTCTCACCGTTAAAATGGTCACCCAATATGTGAAAAGTCCGCTCTATCTTTTTGGTCGGGTTGGGCTTGTTTCCGCCCTCTTGGGAACCGCCGTCATGATCTGGATGGCAGTGTTGAAGATATTTTATGGGGTTCCCATCTCAAACCGACTTCCCCTATTTTTGGGGATTACCCTCATCTTGGGAGGTTTACAGTTTCTGTCCCTGGGACTTATTTCGGAGCTGATTGTGAACCGGGTCAGCAGACTTGATGGCTTGCCCGTATCGGTTGAAAAGACTGTGAACATCACAGTGGAGGGGTCGCGTGAATCCGGCTGAGCGCCTTTTTTTGTCACGTTATGTAAGTGACCCCAAACGCAATTTGTTGCGCTTCAGCTTTTTGTTCATGATTCTGGGGATCGTGATTTCTGTGGGGATACTTTCCGCCGCATTGAACCTTTTCGAAGGCTATGAACGTGCTCTCAGATCGGTGTTGCTGGATTCCTTTGCCCACATTCGTGTGGTTTCAGCCGATGTGGATCCGCTTTCGGATACCCAAGCTTCAGACGTTTTAAACAGGCTTTCCAAGCTTCCCGAAGTTCGTTCGGCTGTGCCAGTTCTCAGTTCCAGCCTTTTGGCTCAAAACGGAGATAAAGCCCGCAGCGGCATGATGCAGGCGTATTCCTGGGAAAATGGAGACGAAAATATCTTTGCCAAATATGTGAAAAAAGGTTCGGCTGAACTGGCTCCGGGAAAAGTGATTTTGGGTCATTACCTTGCTCAGGATTTGGGACTCGCGTTGGGAGATACCGTCACAGTTTCCTTTCCCAGACTGGATCTCATCACACCTTTGGGCATGTATCCCAATCAGCGTCCGCTAAAAGTTACAGGGATATACAATTCTGGTTTTTATGAATATGATCGCAGCCTGCTGATTGGTGATTTGGAAGACCTTCGCGCCCTCACCGGAGTCAGCACCGGGTTTTCCAGCTTGGAACTGCGGCTTCACAATAAATTTGCGGATTCCGCTCCCACTTTGGCCCGTAAATACAATCAAATCCTGGGGCGTGAAGTTTACGCACTGCCTGTGATAAACACCAGTTTGTTGAGTTTGGTCAGGATGCAGAAGTGGCTGATATTCATAGTGTTCAGTTTTCTGGTGTTGATTGCCGGAATAAATGTCATCAGTGGTGTTTTGACCCTGATGCTGGATAAACGTGCCGAAATAGCTGTGCTGAAAGCTTTGGGTGCAAGTTCCAAGTCAGTGCGCAATATCCTGGCTTGGCAAGTTACCTTGGTTTGTCTGATTTCAGTGATTTTGGGTCAGCTTTTCGGGCTTCTGATTTCCTGGGGCATTGCAAATCAAAACATCTATAAACTTAAAGGTGAGGTTTATTTCATTGATCGTCTCGAGCTTTACGCCTCGCCATTGAACCAGGTTATCATTTTCGTGGTGGCCTCGTTTTTAATCTGGATTTGCATCCGCGCGCCTCTTCGCAGGATTAACCGTATGCGTATAATCGATCTTTTACGCAATCCCTAAAAGGAGATAGAATGATTTGCCTCGCCGGATATTCACTTTATAAAACCTATCAAGACAAAGGTCAGGACATCCGTGTGCTCATAGACACAAATTTGGAGGTTCAGCGTGGCGAATTTGTCTGCATCACGGGCAAATCCGGTTGCGGAAAAAGCACGCTGCTCCATATACTGGGACTTTTGGACGATCCCGACAGCGGTCGTGTGGTGGTAAATTCCGCCGAACTTTCCTCCCGACACGCAAGTGCACATAAAATCCGTAATCGCGATATCGGTTTTATCTTTCAATTTCATTACCTTTTGGAAGATCTCTCCGCCTTGGAAAATGTTGCTTTGCCCATGCTGATCGCTGGTGAAACCAAATCCAAGGCTTTCCAAGAGGCTGGCTCCCTGCTGAAGCGTCTCAACCTCGAGGACCGTGCCAACCACTATCCCAACCAGCTCAGTGGTGGAGAGCAACAGCGCATCGCTTTGGCGCGCGCCCTGATTAACAGTCCCAGCATCGTTTTGGCGGATGAACCCACCGGAAACCTGGACCCGCAACACAGCGCCGAGGTGTGGGAATTGATGTTCCGCCTGAATCGCGATCTGGAACAGACTTTTGTGATTGTCACGCACGATCGTGAACTGGCACGTCAAAGCCCAAAAACTTACGAGCTCAAGGGCGGAACTCTCATCTGAGAATTTATATGCGTCGACCCCGTCGTTTCTTAATCTTCATCTTGATCCTGCTGGGTATCAACACTTTGTTTTTTGTGTCCTGGTATGCTTTCGACGTGCAGGGCAGGGTGAAAAAGATTGTGGAACGTGAAGCGGGTAAAGCGCTTAAAGGTGACTTTGAAATTGGCTCCTTCAGCATCAGCGACCGCCAGATTTACGCTCAAAATATCGGTTTTGCCGCAAGGGATGGCTCTCTGAACTTCACCGCGGAAAATACCCGCGTGCGCTACAACCTTCTCCGTTTCATTTTTTCCGGGTTCAAGATTCGCAACCTCGCGAACTATGTGGAGATAGATCAGGCGGACATTCGCTTCCTGCTGATTCCCGATCCCAGCAAGCCAAAAAAGAAATTCGAATTCCCCGATCTTCTGCCTTTTTTTAACAATCTCAGAGTTACCAATTCGAGCTTTGCCATTGATGCCAAAATCCCTCTCACCATCGGTCAGGAGGGAACCTTGGAGTTTTCTGAAAAGTTTCACGATATCCAGCTAAGTCTTATCAACACGAAACTTTCCACTCTCAGTTTAAGCGCGCTTGGAGCAAAAAACGCGTCCTTGAACGTTGGGGCTGAACTGGACAAAGGCCGGCTTGTTTCATCCAAAATCGATTTGCGCGGATACAGCCCACAATACGTTAATCATCCCCAGTTCAGCAATCTCAGCGCTTCACTGGACCTCTCTGCCAAGCTTTCCCAGACACAAAAAGATTCGGAATTGGAACTTACGGCAGATCTGAGCCTGAAGGATTTTTCCGCCTTTGTGCTGGAACAATTTCCGCTCAGGATTCCCAGTCTGGATTTCAGCACCCAGGGCGGAAACTTCGATGCAATTCTCAGCCAGAGTACCTTGGGAACGAGCTCTGTGAAGGGTGAAATCCGCGGTTACGGATTACCTCAAAACCCTGTTTTTTCCCCCAGCCAGCTTGATCTGAAGTTGGATTTGGGCATGCTTGCTGCAGGTGTGGGCGGCAGCGTGAATGCCGGGTTGCTGGTTCAAGGCAGTCTGGACGAGCCCATCCTTGATCTGGTTGCCTATTCTGATCAGGTTCATTTCTCTGGGCAAAACGTTAAACAGATTGACCTGCGGGCAAATTACAGCTCCGACACGGTGGATCTGGATATTCGCAACGCCATCTGGGAAAACCAACGTGTGAGTTTGGATGGAATCTTTGGCGTGAAAAATCGAAAACTGACCGGAAAACTCCATACCAGCCCCATCAATCAAACTTACCAGGAGATGAAGGTCACAGCTTCTGCGGATTTGGAACTGAATTTTTATGAAGCTATTCCCGAAATTCGCGCCCAGATCATCAATTTGGATTTCGCCAAGGATGACATTCATTTATCCTCCTTACGGGGGCACGCAAACCTCTTTCCTCTCACCACCGAAACCAGCCAAAACCTCTATTTGGACCTGGCTTTATCCTCTCCGCTTGGCATCGATTTGGAACTGGTGGGCGATATCAGCGACGGGACCTATCTGCTGGATGCTGACCTGCGAAGTTTGGAACTTGCCCAAGCCTGGCCCCAAAAGACGATTGACCAATTCCATCCCTTCCTCAATGGTGAGATTTCCGCTTTTTTGACCGGCTCTAAAACAGTCTTTTCCGGTCTTCTGGGAATGGAACTGCAAAAAGGCATGAAAGTTAATGCCAATCTCGATCTCATCGGCGCATACGACCTTGCTTCCGAAGAAGGAAGCCTAAGCTTGAATATTCCAACCGGAAGCTTCAACAGCCGTCCTCTTACCTTGGAACTCGTGGCCATGATTAAAGAACGCTCTTTAAAACTAAATTCTTTCAGGCTGAATGGTCAGCACCTCGCCAAAGGAAATATCGATCTTTCCAAACCTGAGAACCTCGAGTTTGAAATTGCGCTCACCGACCTCAGCTCAGAGGAAATAAACGGCTATTTTCCCGATCTCAACCTCCCCGAGATCAATAGAGTCAGTGTCGCAGCCAAATATTCAAATCAAGAAAATGAACTTCTGGATGCCATTTTTAGCGTTGGGGAACTCAAATTCTCTGGTTTGAAGCCCCTTTCGGCGATTCTTTCGCTGAAGGGGGATGCACAACACGCTGATATTCGTGGTGGAATCAGCAACGAAAATAAACAGTTGGTTTCCTTGGCAGGCGATGCCATCTTGGCGGAAAGCTGGAATTTGCGGCTCAACGCCTTGACCTCAAATCTGGATATGGGCGATTTGATGTATTCTCCCCTGGCTGAGGGCTCCGTTTCTGGAAATGTTGGAATTGTGGTTAGCGATGCGCTAAGCCCACAAAGGAATATAACTTACGACGCCCGCCTGATGTCAAACAACTTTAATATCCCCAGTGTGGCTACTTTTGATGAAGTTTTGGTGTCCCTCGCCCAAACTGATAACTTGCTCATCGTGGAAAGCCTCGATGTAAAAACCAACCAATTCGGAACCCTAACAGGCTCTGGCGCTTTGGATTACAACATCTTTACAAACAAAGTGTTCGATGGCGACCATACTCTGGACCTTCAGGCTGAGGGTTTGTTGTTTGAATGGTTGGATAATAATTTTGAATATGTGCGTGATGCCAGCGGTAAAGCCAGCTTGGTCTGTTCTCTGCGGGCTTTGGAAGAACAGCTCACGGTGCAAAGCGGGAAGCTGCTGGTCAGTGATGGGCGCTTGGTTTTGGATGAACAGCCTGAAGATATCAGGGATATCGTCATTGATGCCGACATCGTGAACAACCAGGTGTTTTTCAACACGATAAGCGCCCAAATGGGCAATGGAATTCTGACTGCCAAAAACCGTTTTGAAGACGACAGCGGCTCTCATTTCAAGCTTGGGATGTTGGATCTGGGCACCTTTCTTGTGAAAGTTGACGAGCCTGGCGCTCTGCTCTACGTTCCCGAGATTACCACTTCTCGCAGCAAATCCAGAGTGGTTTTGCGTGGGCAAAATGCTGATTATGCCACCATTCATGGGCCTTTTGAAGATATGCGCATTGTGGCTGAGATACTGGTGAATGATGCAAATATAGTCTATCCTCTCAAAACAGGAAACCTCTTGAACCTCATCTATAGCCTGCGCGGTAGCATTGTTCCAGTCCCCCAAAGCGATCGTGAATCCATCCCGATGCCCTTCACCCTGGATCTGCTTGCCATAGCTCAGGAAAACGTGAAATATGCCACCTATCCCACAAATTTCCTGCTCACGCCTGGCGGATATATGCGCATCCACTACAATGGTCAAAAATGGCTGCCTCAAGAATCCAGCTTAACTTCCGAACAGGGAAACATGGATTTCTTTGGCACAAAATTCACCATGGAGCAGTTGGATTTCAATATCAGTGGAAGCCAAAAAGTGATAACCATAAATGGCTCCCTCACGCATGAAAGCGCTGATGGAACCCTCATCACCTTAAAAGTGGATACAGACATGGAGGAACCACAGGAATCCATTCTCAAACGTGTTCGTTTCAGCCTGGACAGCGACAATCCGGACGATCGTTCCATCGCCAGCATTTTGGGCAGAATGCGCTATAGTGCCAGTTCGGAACAGCTTTCAGCCACCCAGCAGGGAAACATTCTGCAGGATGAAGCGCTCAGTCTCATCAGCGAAAACCTGAACACATCCATCCTTTCGCCAATATTGTACCCTCTGGAAAACAATATCCGTCGTTTGCTGAAGCTGGATGATTTCAGCGTCCGTGCTGGTTTTATCCAAAATCTGTTCATGGAATACTCCACAGATCCGAACAAGCTGGTGGACTACACGGATATGAATCATTTCATGAAGAATATATCCCAGTTCAGCTCCTCCATCCTGCTGAACAATCTCTCCATTCGAGCCAGTAAATATCTGGGTCGCAAGTTTTTCCTGGATTACAATCTCACACTCCAGGAAGCAACCAATCTGCAAAACCAAACCGAGATAGTGGTTTCACACGACAGCTCCCTCCGTTGGTATTTGCCCCACCAATTCCGCCTTGCCTACAATCTGAAATATGAACCTAGCCAGGCGCAGATTTCCCACGGTTTAATGCTCCAGCGCTCCTTCAAATTTTGGGGAATCTAATAAATGCTTTGACAAAATTCCGGCTTTGGAAATTGTGAAAAAAAAGATGAATGTCTGGGAGGATAAAATGTCCGATACACAGAAAAACGATAAAAAAATTGAAACGCCCAAACCGGCTTCAAAACCAGTGTCCAAGCCGGATTCGGCGCCCGCCCCAAAAAAGGTGGCGGCCCGCCTTGGCCTCATCGAGATTCTTATTTTTCTGCTGATTGCCGGTGTAATCTTCATTTTCGCGTTTGGAATGAAGCAAATGCAGAAGGAAAAAGCCCAGGAAGCCGCTTTGCTCGCTAAATTTGAAACAGTATTTCCCCATTTTGAGGAAATCGCCAGCAAGGCCAAAATCCTGAAGCAACAAGACGATTTTGGAGATTGGCCTCCAAATCTTGAATTCATTGATGACCCCAAGAAATTCAACACCGAAGAATTCAAATTCGAATGGTCCGAAGATGGAAAGGTTGTAATGACCACCACCGAAAAATTCGGTCGCGAAGGAATCGTTGTCACATACGATGTGGAAGCTGATTCCTATTCCATCGACGATCCCGACCCAACTGCCAAGCCCACTATCAAATATAGTTGGGTGGAATAACAACTTATTTTTTTGCCACAAGGCATCAAAGCCTACCTCAACAGGGTGGGCTTTTTTGGGTGGGAGAAAATCTGGAAAACTCCACTGCAAATGCTGGCCACACAATTGATGTGTTTTTTGTTTTCGTTGGACTGACCCTCCCTTTATTCCAGTTTTTGATCCAACCGAAACAAACTTAATGTAAGATTTGGTGCCTCGTAAGCTTCCATATAACAATGCAATACCTGTCTCGTAAACCCTTTTTAAACATCATTCCTGACAAGGCGTGCAGATTTATCTTGACAATTTATATCGATATAAAATTATCGACTTCAGATAGCAATATTCAGCGCACAAGGAGACGTAAATGGAAGCCATACCGCTTTTAACGCTAAGGCGGCTGCCCCAATATCTGGAAGCCTTGAAACAGTTCAAGGGTGAAGGCCTGACCATGGTATCTGCCACCAAAATCGCAGAACTCACCGGCGTTCACATGACACAGGTGCGCCGGGACCTGGCCTATACCAAAGTGGTGGGCACGCCCAAGGTCGGACACAACATCCAGGATTTGATCCGAGCCATTGAACTCACCTTGAATTGGGACGATCTGTCTTCTTGTTTTCTGGTTGGCGCAGGCCATCTGGGCAAGGCTATTATGGGCTACAGCGGACTGGAAAAACGTGGTTTACGAATTCTGGCAGCTTTCGACAACGATACCGAATTGGTGGGAACTGTTTTCAACAAGATCAGGATTCACCCTCTGGAAAAATTGGGTAACCTTATTTCGCGCATTCATGTTCACATCGGAATTATTACTGTACCGGCATCTGAAGCACAGGGCGTTTGCGACGTAATGGTGGAAAATGGGGTTATGGCGATCTGGAATTTCAGTTCCGCCATTCTGAATGTTCCGGAAGATGTGATCGTGGAAAACATCGATATGAGCGCGTCTCTTGCTGTTCTTTCCCGCCGTGTGGCGGAGCGCCGTCCAAACGGCAACCTTGAAAATGCAAATTCAAAAAATAAAAAATAAAAAACAGGGGTAAAAATGAGTACACAGAACTCTGCAGCACACAGCTTTAACAAAGTGATGGAGATCATTGATCGCTACGAACGCAGCGAAACAAAGATCATCCCCATCCTGCAGGCGGTTCAGGAAGAATATCGCTACCTGCCTCAGGAAGTGCTCACTTTCATTGCCACTTCTCTGGGAGTTTCTCCCGCCAGATTGTATGGAGTGGCGACTTTTTACAGCCATTTTTCCTTGGAGCCCAAGGGAAAACACATTTTGAAAATGTGCGACGGCACAGCCTGCCACGTTAGAGGATCTTCCGCGGTTATCGACGCTATCCGCAAGCGCTTGAGCCTCACAGACAAAAAAATCACCACCGACGACATGATGTACACCTTTGAAACGGTTTCCTGCCTGGGCGCCTGCGGGCTTGCTCCGGTGCTGGTGGTGGACGACGAAGTACATGGTCAGATCACGCCCGATGAGGCCATGGCCATTTTGGACAAAATCGACGCAGAGGAGAAGGAAAATGCCTAACTTGGAACAGATCAGGGAAAGATACAACGATGCGCGCGCGTTGTGCAAAAAACGCATCATTGTTTGTGCCGGAACAGGTTGCATCGCGAATGGTTCGCTCAAGGTTTTCGAAGCGATTAAAAACGCCATCGCTCTGTCTGGAATGGAGGTGACCGTTTCGCTGAAAAGCGAAGATCCCAAAGAGCATAAACACCACGACGTATATATGATCGGCAGCGGCTGCCAGGGATTTTGCCAGGTTGGTCCGCTGGTGATGATCGAACCCAACGGGATCATGTATGGCCATGTGAAGCCAAGTGACGCCGAAGAAATTGTTTCCCGCTCCGTGGCAAAGGACGAGGTGATCGAGCGCCTGCTCTATCAGGATCCTCTCACCGGCAAAGGCTACAAAGGTCCCGAAGAAATCCCTTTTTACACCAAACAATCCCGCACCGGGCTCAAGGATTGCGGAAACGTTGACCCTCAAAATATCAATGAATACATCGCCCACGGTGGCTATTTCGCCGCACGCGACGCTTTCACCAAATACAGTCCTGAGGAACTATGCAAGTTATACCAGGACAGCGGCTTGCGCGGACGTGGCGGTGGCGGATTTTCCACCGGTATGAAATGGAATTTTGCCCGCATAGCCGAGGGCGAGAAAAAATATGTGGTTTGCAATGGCGACGAGGGTGACCCCGGCGCATTCATGGACCGCTCCATTTTGGAAGGAAACCCCCACAGCGTGATTGAAGGCATGTTGATTGCCGCGCGCGCGGTTGGTGCTGATGAAGGTTATGTGTATGTGCGCATGGAATATCCGCTTGCTTGCTCTCGCATCCGCAAAGCCATCAAAGTGGCCAATGAAATGGGCATTTTGGGTGACGATGTATTTGGATCCGGCCAGAGCTTCCACATCCAAGTGATGGAAGGCGCCGGAGCCTTCGTTTGCGGCGAGGAAACCGCTCTGCTTTCTTCCATAGAAGGAAAACGCGGTATGCCAAACCCCAAGCCTCCCTTCCCAGCCCAAAAAGGTCTTTTTGGCAAACCAACCGTGATCAACAACGTGGAAACCCTTGCCCTCGTTCCGATTGTGATGCAGAAAGGACCGGAAAATTATCGTAAAATCGGAACCGTCAAATCCCCCGGCACCAAAACATTCGCCCTCACAGGCCACGTGGCAAACACTGGTCTTATCGAAGTTCCCTTCGGAACCACCATTCGCGAAATCGTGTTTGAGATTGGCGGCGGAGTTTTGGATAAAGACGGAAAAATCAATAACGACGCCTTCAAGGCTGTCCAGATTGGCGGTCCCAGTGGAGGCTGTCTCACTCGCGAACACCTTGATCTGCCTCTTGATTTCGACTCCCTTGGCTCAATCGGCGCCATGGTGGGCTCCGGTGGAATGGTGGTGATGAACGACAGCACCTGCATGGTGGAAACCGCCCGCTATTTCATGACCTTCACCCAACACGAATCCTGTGGAAAATGCGTCCCCTGCCGTGAAGGAACCCGCCAGATGCTGGAAATGCTGGAAGACATCACCAAGGGTGAAGCCACCGAGGCAACACTTGAATTGCTTGAAGAAACTGGAAGAACTGTTAAACTCACTTCGCTATGCGGACTGGGAAAATCAGCTCCCAACCCCGTGCTTTCCACCCTGCGCTATTTCCGCGACGAATATGAAGCACACGTTAAAGCTAAATATTGCCCTACAAAGAATTGCAAAGCCTTAACCCCCATTTCCATCGATCCCGAAATCTGTGTGGGCTGCACGCTTTGCAAACGCGTCTGTCCTGTTGGTGCCATTTCTGGCGAAGTGAAAAAACCCCACAAGATCGACCCCATGATCTGCATCAAATGTGGCGCTTGCATCAGCGCCTGTAAATTTAAAGCCATCAGCTAAGAGGAAAAATAAATGGAAAAACTCGTATATATAAACGATCGTCCGGTGGTCTGGGAAGGTGAAACCAACGTTCTTGACCTTGCCCGCAAGGCCCATATCGACATTCCCACGTTTTGCTATCACAGCGACCTGAGCTTATATGGCGCCTGCCGTCTCTGCATGGTGGAAGTGGAAGGCAGGGGTCTGGTCACATCCTGTTCCACAGAGCCTTTTGAAGGAATGAGGGTCAAGACCCACACCCAACAGATTCTTCAGCTTCGCAAAACCATCGTGGAAATGCTTTTGGCAAACCACGACCAGGAATGCCCAAAATGCAGCCGTGCCAACGATTGCAAATTGCGCGATCTTTCAAACAGACTCAGCATTGATGAGGTTCGCTATCGCAGAACCCGTGATTTCAAGCCCATGGATTTGGGCAGCGAATGTCTGATCAGGGATCCCAATAAATGCGTTCTCTGCGGAGATTGCGTGCGCTTCTGCGATGAAATTCAAGGCATCGGCGTGATTGACTTTGCCCGGCGCGGACAAGATGTGAATGTGGCCGCGGCTTATGGCAAGAGCCTGCAACAGGTGGATTGTGTGAATTGCGGCCAGTGTGCCGCTGTCTGTCCCACTGGAGCCATCGTTGTAAAACCGCATATCGACAAGGTTTGGGAAGCGATTTACGATCCCCAGAAGACCGTGGTCGCTCAGATTGCTCCTGCGGTGCGTGTGGCTTTGGGCGAAATGTTCAATCTCCCTCCCAGCGAACTGAACATGGGTAAACTCGTGGCTGCTCTGCGCGTGATTGGTTTTGATCAGGTCTATGACACTGCTTTCGCCGCCGACCTCACCGTGGTTGAGGAAGCCACAGAATTTATCAATCGCAAATCCAACGGCGGCAAATTGCCGATCTTCACTTCCTGCTGTCCCGCTTGGGTGAAATATGCTGAGCATAACTATCCTTCACTGTTGGAGAACCTTTCCAGCTGTCAATCTCCCCAACAAATGTTCGGCTCGATCGCCAAAGAGGTTCTGCCCGAAAAGTTGAATGTGAAAAAAGAAGACCTCGTTGTGGTTTCAATCATGCCTTGCACCGCCAAGAAATATGAGTGCAAACGCCCGGAATTTATCCATGACGGCATTGCCGATGTGGATTGGGCCATCACCACTCAGGAAATCGGCCGTATGATCAAGGAAGCGGGCATCGATTTTGCCAGTCTGGAACCTGAATCCATGGACCTGCCTCTGGGCTTTGCCACAGGCGCTGGAGTTATCTTTGGCAATAGTGGCGGTGTTTCGGAAGCCGTGCTGCGCTATGCTGCCGATAAATTTGGCATCCCCGTTCCGGAAAACATTGTGCTTCAAGAAGTTCGCGGTGCGTCCGGTATGCGTGAAGCCATTTTGGCAGACGGAAACCTCAAGATGGCTGTGGTGCATGGCCTCAGAAATGCCCAGGAATTGTGCGACAAAATCATTGCTGGCGAAGCGGAATACGACATCGTGGAAGTGATGGCTTGCCCGGGTGGCTGCACAGGTGGCGCGGGTCAACCCATAGTTCACAGCAGAAAACAGCGTCACAAACGCACAGAACAACTGTATCACGCGGACAAAGTGATGACCTTGCACCGTGCCCAGGATAACCCCTTTATCCAGGAACTCTATCAGTCGCTTTTGGAAGAGCCGAACAGCGACAAGTCTCATCACCTGCTGCACACAGCTTACAAACACCGCAAGCGCATCGACGATGACGAACTCAGCCTCAGCACAGGCGAAGGGGAAGACCGCTGCAAGATCCGCGTTTGCGTGGGAACTTCCTGCTACCTCAGAGGATCCCAGGATATCCTGGCAAAAACCCTTCAGATGGTGGAAGAAAACGCCTGGGGCAATTATTTCGACATTGCCGCCACTTTCTGCAGTGAAAAATGTGACAAAGGCCCCAACGTCTCGGTGGGAGAAACCGTGATCCACAAAGCGGAACTTGCTCAGATCAAGGAACTCATCACCAAGGAAGCCCAAAGAAGAGTAAAATGAAGAAGATACTGATTTGCATGGGAAGCTCCTGTTTCGCCCGTGAAAACCGGGAAAACCTGCAGATTATCGAAGAATTCCTGCGATCTCACGGGATTAGCGACTCCGTTCGCATCGAGGGTTCCCTGTGCATGGGAAATTGTGCTCAGGGACCAAACATCACGATAAATGGCAACGAATATCACGAAGTGAAAAGTGACGAATTGCCCCAAATACTGACCAAAGAACTGGTGGATATATGAATAAGCCGATCTACACCGAAAAAGCCGAATGCCAGGATTGCTACAAATGTGTACGTGAATGCCCCGTGAAGGCGATTATGGTGATTGATGGCAGCGCTCAGGTCATCACCGAAGCTTGCATCCTCTGCGGGCGCTGCACCGAAGTGTGCCCCGTGGGAGCCAAAAAGATTCGCGACGACTTGGGTGGCGCCATGGAACTGCTGATGCAAAAAAAGGAAGTGTATGTTTCACTGGCCCCAACCTTTAGAACCGAATTTGCCGGACTCGACCCCGGTAAGTTGATCGCAGCCATCAAAAGCCTCGGTTTCGCCGGTGTGTCGGAAACAGCCTTGGGAGCGCAGGAGGTTTCAGCCTCCTGCGCCAGGCTCCTTTCCCAGGGTGAAAATCCCATCCTCATCTCTTCCGCCTGCCCCAGCGTGGTCCACCTTATAGAGCAATATTACCCGGATTTTGTGCAATTCATCACCCCTGTGGTTTCGCCTCTGCAGGCCCATTCAAAGATGCTCAGAGAAGCCATATCACAAGATGTCGGCATCGTGTTCATCGGTCCCTGCATTGCCAAAAAGAACGAATCCCCAAACAGTTTCGACGTGGCTCTCACCTTCACCGATCTCAGACGTTGGTTCAACCTCAGCAACATAGATTGGAGCGCGCTGGACGCAAATCAAAACTTCACCCTCGGTGCTGCCGAAGAAGGCGGGCTCTATCCCATCGATGGCGGAATGATTGATGGCATAAAGTTTTACAACCCTCCTGAAAACACGCAGTATATGGCGTTTTCCGGGGTGAAAGACATCGTCGAAGCGCTCGACGAACTGGATGTGGATAGTTTCGATTGCCCAGTTTTCATCGAAACTCTCGCTTGCGCTGGTGGTTGCGTGAATGGTCCCGGAGTAAGCAAACGCGGATCCACAGCCATCAAACGCCACAAAATCCAGAGGCTCACACCCTCCGCCCCCGATTCCCGTGAAAATTTCCAGATTGACCTCAAAAAGAAATTCCGCAGCCGCGAAATTAAACAACAAGCCCACACGAAGGCCGAAATTGCCGCCGCGCTGCTCAAAATTGGCAAAAAACGCGGTGAAGACGAACTCAACTGCGGCGGATGCGGATACGATACCTGTAAGGAATTCGCGGCTGCCCTCATCGAGGAAAAGGCCGAGCCCGCCATGTGCGTATCCTACCTGCGCAAATTGGCCCAAAATAAAGCCTCCGCGCTCATCAAAGCGATGCCATCCGGGGTGGTGATTGTGGATGAAAACCTTCGCATAATCGAATCCAACCACCGTTTTGCCGAACTGGCTGGAACAGATGCCTGCATTGTGTCTGAAGCCAACCCAGATCTCGAAGGCGCCTTCCTGGATCGCATCATAAACTTCAGCGATCTTTTTGCCAAAGCTCTCACCGAGGGAACCGAGGTGAAAGTTCAGGACATCCGCCACAACGGAAGAATCATCCGCCTCACCCTGTTTTCCATCCAAAAACACCACGTCCTTGGCGGAGTTCTTCAAGACATCACCGAACCCGTCATCCAACAAGAGCAAATCATCGAGAAGGCAAACGAAGTGATGCGCAAAAACCTTTCCACAGTCCAGCAAATCGCCTTCCTTTTGGGTGAAAACGCAGCCGACAGTGAAGTGCTCCTTTCATCCATCGTTAAAAGTTTTGGAACCAAGAAAGGGGAAAAGGATTGATCTCCATGCAATATGTCCTCGAAGCCGATTACTACCAAAATTGCAAATACGGCTACCAATCCTGCGGAGACAGCTTTTACAGCATGAAAAACGAGGATGGCATCATCTGCGT
>JAAYKA010000113.1 GCA_012522635.1 Candidatus Cloacimonadota bacterium | reverse complement strand
TAGTTTTCCTTGATGATGTGGGTGGTGAGCACCATGGATTGGATGTTAACGTCCTCCATCCAATGGGGGTGTTTTTCCACTTCCAGTAAAACTTCATCATACATCTTGCTTTCGAAAAGCGCGACGCTATAGGCTTTTCGCACAGTGTCATCAATTTCAGCTTCGCTCATTCCTTCAATATCCTCATAGCTGCGGAATTCATGGTCTTTCACTCGTTTCATGAGATCTTGCCGCCCCAGTTCCAAAGCAAATTTTGCCATATCATCACCCAGCATCATGCCATAACCTGCATCCACCAGTTCAGTATAGGCTTTGAAGGCTTTGTCATCGTCTTTTTGCGCGGCATTCACCAAAAAATATCCAGCGGTTGCCAAAATGTTTTCAGGGAACCGCAGGTAGTAGTTGCGCAGAGTTTTGGCGTTATCTTTCAGCGCCTTGATCATTTGCGGACGTTGCGGGTCGTCCATGTAGCTGCTGCTGAAATAGGTCAGCAAAATCTCCGCAGTGAGGCTGTAACCGTCTTCTTCCTTGGGTTGCTTTCGAACCAATGCGCGAGCTGCCTCCAGTTTTTTCAGGTCATCTGAATGGGCATAAGCCAGCAAAATGGCGTTGAGCGGATCGCCAGAATTTGAACCCAGAACCTTTTGATAGGCTGCCGAAGCCTCATTTGAATCGAAAGCCAGCCAAGCTTCCTGAAATTCACGGGCGTTTTCTTTATCCCCCTCGGCGCGCAGGAGCGGCACGGCTTCCCTGGCACGATCCAGATTTATATAACTCATCGCCAGGCAATAGGTAACGTAAAGATTTTCCCAATATTTCGGGTTTTCACCAAAGCGGTCGATCACCCCCTCGTAATCTTTGGCAATATCATAATAATAATCTGCCACATCTCCCGCCATCACGGCAATATGATATTTGGTTTCCGGGTCGTCGTCGTTTTCACGCAACATTTCCATCTGGGCTTCCCGCAAGGTAATGTATTGACTGGGAACGAAAAGATCACCCAAATCAAATTCCCCCAACCCGGGATCTTCATTTTCCAGCAGTTGCTGATACCATGCCAAAGCAGCCTCTTGATCTTCATTCCAGACGTAATAATAAAGTCCGGCAAGTTTGGAATAGCGATCGTGGGGAAAGCTCCTGGCATAAAAACTCATTGCAGGAAGATCGTCCAACAGCATGTAGTGATCCGGACTGTCTGTATTTTCTAGAGTTTGAGCCTCAAAGTCCCTGCAATATGTGAGGAAAAGCGCCCTGTAACCGCCCACATAACCACGCTGGCTTTCAATCAAAGCGCGCGCCCGCTCCAGGTTAACGTATGAGCTTTCATCTTGCATCGCATGCAAATAGCGATATTTTGGGTTCCTTGATTCCAGTTTGGAATCCAGATATTCACCAAAGGAATCGGAATCCCAATCCCTCCAATAATACATGGCATAATCGATGTCGTCCAAGGTCTCGGTTTCATCGATGAAGGCTTTGGCGAAGGGGATAAAATCCGCCACTTCCTCAGTTTCAAAGTAAATATCACGAAAATCATCCAAGCTCAGCGCCCAGGCCTGCAGGGCAAACAAGGCAACCATCGCTATAATTGCCAATTTTTTAAGGGTCATAATATCCTCCCCGGATACCTATTTATCATTATCGTTCTAAAATTTGGGAACAACTCCACGGTCAAGCAAAATCTGTAGGAATCAATAGTCCCAGTCTTCTGGCACAATCAAGAAGCTGTCGTTTTCCAGATCGATGATGCCCAAAAGCGGAGTGGATTCCATCTCAAAAGGCCCAGCGAGGTCAGCCTCAATCACAATACGGTTTCTACCCAGCTCCCGGATGCTGTAGTAATATTCCAAAAAAGGGATAAAGGTGCTGCCAGTATTGGGGTCAAATCCCAAGCCACGAGCCAGGTCTTTTTTGCTTTTGGAGGTGATTTTTTGCCCCAATCCGCCCTGGCGCGCGGGTGTTTTCCAAAGGTCCAAAACATTTTGGCAATAGTTTTTTAAAGCGTCCTCCAGCATTCCCTGGGGGCTTTCGGCATATTCCTCAAAGGCAAAATTTTCGTAGATGGACAAAAAAAGAGCAATCCGCATGTCAACCTGTTCAATCATTGTATCCAGCGTGCGCTCCATTTTTTTGGGGTCCAAAACAACAAGCTCCGTGCCCACATACCAGGTGCGGCTAGAACTGCTGTCCAGCGGGATGAATTCCGTGTAGTCGCCAAAAGCTTCTTTCACCACCGTGAAGGTGATGGAAACGAAGCTGAGTTTATGATCGAAATCACGGGGCGGATCAAATTCCTTCACAAACAGACAGATATCGCCAGGTTTTTCCGCATCCGCCAGAGGATACCAGCGGTTGTTTTCTCCATATTCCAACAGCTTTTCCATCACTCTTCCGCCCAACTCGCTGTGGATGTAATTCACCAAAACCAAATTCCGCGCGGGCAACAGTGTCACCAGCAGAAACAGGGCAAAAAACAGGGCAAGTTTTTTCATTTTAAGCTCCTCGGATCAATGAAAAATCATTTTTAAAATAAGATGCGCATGGGGCATTTTCTGTCAAGAAAAAAACAGCATCCGCGAAAGTTGACAGTTCGACAAGCACCGCTACGCGAATATCTCTCACAGCCGGATGGATTACTGTTTCCTTCTTTTTGAGGTGTAGGAATAGCCAATAATCAAATCTTTGAGGGGGTCAAAACCTGCGGCGGCCATGGCTTTGCGGCTGTGTTTGACAATATTTGTTGCGTTAAGATTCCCCTCGCCAAAATAGCCATCAATCAAGGAGATAGGATTCACAAAATCACCTTTATCTTTCGAAAACTTTCTTATTCCTGTTAAAACAAGATCAGGTTTTATTTTCAGCAACCAGTTATAAACCTCACGTTTCAAATCTCTCCAATTTGAAATCTCAATTTTTCCCAGTTGAGGCAGAATGATGAAACGGGGCTTTAAAAATCTGTAATCTTTTAACACTTCCGTATAAACGCTTGATTCATCCAGCGTTTGGATTGGGATGGATTCCGGTGTGTCTCCCTTTTTCTTTGGCCTGATCCCGGAATGTTTTTTGTTCCAAAGTCTTTCGATTTCATCCTGTTCCAGCTTCGTTTTGTGGTTCTTCTGAAGAAGCTGTTTGGCGATTAAAAACAGGGGAATATCGGTTTTTTCGTGCATCGCGAGAGCTTCTTCCTTCACGCAGTTAATCAGCTTTATTTTTGCCAGTTCCCGGCGCATTTCCTCTGCTGTTTGCAGCGCTTTGGGGCGAAAATTGTCACGATGCAGGATGGCCAGAAATGTTTGAGCAATATCGTCGGGGTCGTCTTTCAAAATATCGATGTGGTTGAAGAGCTTGTCTTCAAATTCCCCGCCTGCGGAAGGCAGATAAAAACGCCACTGAATGCCATCGGTGAGAACACTGATGGCGGATTTGTGGTAGGCGTTGTAAAGATGCAGTTGCATTTCGCCCGCGGCAAGGTCTGAATCCAGCTTGCCGGGGGTTTTCACTTCGATGAACACCTCCGCGCCTTCCGGTGTGGCTTGCGGAATGAACAATGCCACATCCACCCAGCCTCTGACGTCTTTGCTGAGGTCTTTCAGTGGGAGTTTTTTCACCTGGAACTCTGTGTAAAATTCGGCGGGATTCCAGATGTTCCAACCCAAAGCTTGACAAAGCCTGCCCACCAGGGAAAATCGGACGTGTTGTTCGTCTGTGAACGCGCCGCTTTTCAGCAAACCGCGAATGTCTTCAATCGTCTGTTTCATTGATGCCTCACAGCCAAATGTGGCTTTTTTACAGGAAATAGTCATTGTGGATTTTGTCAACCTCAAATTTCCGAAAAGCTCCACACTTGCCTCTGGCTCAATATCATTCAAATATCAACGGAAGATCATCCTCAAAGTGGCAAGCGAACATAATGAGATAATCCTGAGAAACGCAGGGGCCACGGCTGATTGTTCTTGACAGACAACCGCTTTCCAAAGAAAAGGATAGCTATGAAAAAATCCAGACTATACGCCTGTGAAATAAAGCGTCACCGCCAAGTGGCACCGCCATTGTGCGCGGTTTGCCACCGTGTGGCGAAGTGCCGTTCCTTCCGCATCTGGTATCACCAGAACAGGGACGTGTATTTGGATTTTGTCACCGATATTTGCAACAAATTTCCCAAAAAATACATAATGGAGGTAAGCTTCATGGCTGAAAAGCAAACCTTTGTCCAGATTGTGGACATGGAAACCGGCATAATCGATAAGATTGTGAACCTCAAGGAAATCGAGGCGATGACGCCCGAAGAAAAGCTGGCACTCGCGCGAAACAAGAACCTTTTTATCGTGAGTCACCGGCTGGAGCCGATAGTGAGAGTCACCATGAAAAGATCCATGGTGACAGAACCCATGCAATTTGGCAACGACGAAGCCGAAAAACCCGTGGAAGAAGAGCCCAAAAGCAAGGCTAAATCAACATCCACCGAAACCAAACCCCGTCGCAAAAAATAATCCGAACTGACAATGCGAAAATAATCCTTTTCAGAAACGCGCCGGTGAAAAAGATGGTTTAAACGGTGAAAAAATGCCCCGAAAATAGGTTTTTACCTTGAAAAACCCGTTGCCGGGGAAAGGAGAAATCATGTTCAAGCTTGAGGAAAAGCATCTGGAAGCGGCCCAGGAAATCGCCCGCAAGCATCGCCAGAAAAAAAGCTGCGACACCTGTTATGACCGCGGCTGGATTGGCACCACAGACCAAAATCTGCTGGTACTTTGCACCCGCTGTGTGGACATGGATGCCGCCATGGAAGATTGGAAACAATACGTTTCCGAACACGAAGACCTGAAAGAACATTTCAGCGACCTATTCGAGGAAAAACAGGAGTTGGATGAAGAAGAAGGCTCCGTGATGCCCAAGGCCTACGAACACGTGAAAGAGCAACCGCAAGCGCAGCAGAAGTTTATACCTGGACAGCGACGCTCGAGTCACACAAAAAAGATTGGTTAAGCAAATCCAAGCGTAAATTAAAGTTCTTTAAAAAATATAAACCGCGCCACAGGAGCGCGAAAACAAGACAGGCAGAAAATAGTATAAATGTTTAAAAATATTGATCTTAAAGAGAGCCCCAGGCATCTGGAAGAGCGCATTCGCGCCTATTGGAAAGAGCGGGAATTGGCCCAAAAAAGCATCGATTTTCGTGAGGGCGCTCCGCGTTTTATTTTTTATGAAGGCCCGCCCACCGCGAACGGCAGACCGGGCATCCACCACGTTATTTCCCGCACCTTGAAGGATTTGGTTTGCCGCTATAAAACCATGACAGGACACCAGGTTAAACGCAAGGCGGGATGGGACACCCACGGCTTGCCGGTCGAGATTGAGGTGGAAAAACAGCTTGGGCTGGAAGACAAAAAAGCCATCGAAGAGTATGGTATAGAAAAGTTTTGTTTGGCCTGCAAGGAATCGGTTTGGAGCTATTTGGATCAATGGCGCGAAATGACCGAATTGATGGGCTACTGGATTGATTTGGACGATCCATACGTAACCCTCACAAACGATTACATCGAATCCGTGTGGCATATTTTGAACGATTTTTTCCGCCGCGATCTGATTTATAAAGCCCACAAAATTGTGCCCTATTGCCCCAGTTGCGGCACGCCGCTTTCATCGCACGAAGTGGCTCAGGGCTACCGCGATGTGGAAGACCCCTCCGTATTCGTAAAATTCAAAGCTCTGGACGAAGAAGATACCTGGTATCTGGCTTGGACCACCACACCCTGGACCCTGATTTCGAACGTTGCGCTGGCGGTTCATCCGGACGAAACTTACGTGAAAGTGCGGCATCAGGATGAGAATTTAATACTCGCCAAAGCGCGGCTTGAGGTTTTGGATGGTGAAGCAGAGATTTTGGCAGAATTTACCGGACGCGATTTGGAAAAACGTCGCTATGAACCTCTTTTCAATTTTATAAAAGTGGATAAACCCGCTTGGATTATCGGTTTGGCGGATTACGTAAGCATGGACGACGGCACCGGTATTGTTCACACCGCGCCGGCATTTGGCCAGGACGACTATAGCCTGGGCATGAAATATGATCTGCCTTTCATCCAGCCTGTGGATGCCGAAGGAAAATTTCTCCCCGAAGTGACGCCCTGGGCGGGGGTTTTTGTGAAACACGCGGATAAAGACATCATCCGCAGCCTGCGTGATGAGGGCAAGCTCTACCGCCGCGAACAGATGAAACACAGCTATCCCCATTGCTGGCGCTGCGAAAATCCTCTCATCTATTATGCCCGCGAAAGCTGGTATATTCGCACCACAAAGTTCAAGGAAAAGCTCCTTGAAAACAACCGCCAAATCAATTGGTATCCGCCTTTTGTGGGTGAAAAGCGCTTTGGCGAATGGCTGGAAAACAACGTGGACTGGGCTCTTTCCCGCGATCGTTTCTGGGGCACACCTCTAAATATATGGGTTTGTGGGGATTGCGGCGATAAAACCTCCGTGGGCTCGATTTCCGAATTGCGTGAAAAAGGGCGCCTGGCGGATGGCTCAACGGTTCCTGAAGATATTGAATTACATAGACCTTATATAGATGATGTGAGTTTGCCCTGCGCAAAATGTGGCGGCAGCATGAACCGCACCCCGGAGGTGATTGACTGTTGGTTCGACAGTGGCGCCATGCCCTTCGCGCAGTGGCACTATCCTTTTGAAAACAAAGAGTGTTTCGAATCCGAACTTTTCCCCGCGGATTTCATCTGCGAAGCCATCGACCAAACCCGCGGCTGGTTCTATTCCATGCTGACCATCTCCACGCTCTACAAGGGCGTTTCCAGCTATAAAAGCTGTCTGGTGAACGATTTAATCCTGGATAAAACCGGGCAAAAAATGAGCAAATCCAAGGGTAACACGGTTGATCCCATCGAATTGATGCATGATTTTGGCGCCGACGCCATCAGATGGTATATGGTGGAAGTAAGCCCACCCTGGGTTCCGACCCGTTTTGATGTCGATGGCGTGCGTGAGGTGATTGGAAAATTCATCGGCACCCTGAAAAACACCTATTCCTTCTTCGCAATCTACGCAAATATCGATGGTTTCGATATTTCAAAATATCCCCGTGATTGGACGCGCAGCGCCGAAATCGATCGTTGGATTGTGAGCCGCCTGCAAAGCCTGACCGCGCAGGTTCGGGCTTGGATGGAGGAATATGAGTTGACCCGAGTTGTGCGTGCCATCCAGGATTTTGTGATAGACGAACTTTCAAACTGGTATGTGCGCCGCAGCCGCAGACGTTTTTGGGCGATGGAACTCACCGAAGACAAAATTGATGCCTATCGCACTCTTTATCAAGTGCTTGAAACTGTTGCCAAGTTGATTGCGCCCTTCGTGCCACATCTGGCTGAAGAACTTTTCCTGAGCCTGGGCGCTGGCGAAAGTGTGCATTTGGCGGATTATCCCGAAGCCGACCCCGCTTTCATCGACCAAAAATTGGAAGAGGAAATGCGCGTGATCATCGATCTCGTCTATCTGGGACGCGCGGCACGAAACGCTTGCCAGATCAAGGTTCGCCAGCCGCTTCAAAAGATGTATGTGCCCGCCAAACACAAAGCCACTGTACAGAGGATGGCGGGGCTGTTGCAGGAGGAAGTGAACATCCATGAGATTGTGTATGTGGCTGAGGATGATGACTTTGTTCATTATGAATTGAAGCCGCAATTCAAGGTGATGGGGCCAAAATATGGCAGCCAGATGAAGGCAATCGCCGCCGAACTGGCAAAATTGAAAGGACAGGAAGTGCTGTCAGCTTTCAATGCCACAGGCAGCTACAGGCTCGAGCCTCTGGGTTTGGATCTGGTTCCGGAAGACGTGGCAGTCCACATCCAGCCTCGTGAAGGCTTTGTGTTTGAAAGCCTTAAAGATACGTTTGTGGCACTGGACACCACCCTCAGCCCGGAACTGCTTCGCGAAGGTCTGGCTCGCGAACTGGTGAACAAAATCCAGTTCAGCCGCAAGGAACAGGGCTTTGAAATTATGGACCGCATCCGCGTGAGTTGGAAAGGCGATGCCGATATCGCCGCCGCTTTGGCTGAACACGGAGATTTTATAAAATCCGAAACTCTCTGCGACGAATTGCTTGAAAACCCTGACATTCAAGGCGTTCAGCCCGTCGATATCAACGGAAAAGAGGTTTTCCTCAAAATAGAGAGGCTTGCTTAATGAGATTTTGCGGCAGTTGCGGCAAAAAGATTCCCGAAAACGCAAAATTTTGCGTTCATTGCGGGACCCGCTGGAATGACGTGGAAAAAGCCGAGACCCCGGAAGAACCGGTCAAAAAACCGCGGCCATCCCCAAAATATGCGGGAGACCAAATCACGGACACAGCTTTCAAGCTGATGAGCCCGGGGGAAGATTGCTGCGGCTACCGTGTCGTCCGCCTTTTAAACAAAGATCCTGAAGGCATCAAGTATATTGTCGAAAAAGACGGAAAACAGTATATTCTGAAGCTCTTTTTCAAATATAAATATTCCGATCTGGAATCCATCATCACCCTGCAAAATAGGCTGAAACGCTTGGGCACGCTGGAATCCGCTCACACCGCCAAAGTGGCGGAAGTGAACGAAACTCATGACCCCGTTTTTATGGCGGCGGAATTTGTGGACGGCGATTCCCTGTCCCGGATTAAGGAAAACGAACCGGAGCGCCTGAACGAGGAATTTGTGCGCAAAGTGGCCATCCAACTGACCGAAACAGCCATTGCGGTCAGGAAGCAGGGCCTCACTATGCACGAACTTACCCCCAGCGGGATCATGCTTTCAGAAGACGAAAAAAACATCACCATTCTCACATCCGGAATCAAATATGAAGAAGTGGATGAGCGTGAGGAAGTCTTCAATATCGGCGTCATTCTGGCTCAGCTCCTCTCCGGAAACGTTCTGTATAAATCGCTTTACAGCGCGGACAACCTTCGTGTTCATAAATTTGTTCATATTCCCGGAGTGACGGTCGCGCTCAATAAGATTCTGGCGGATTGCCTGCACCGCAACATCCTGCAAAGACATACCTCCCTGGAACTTTTGTTGAAGGGATTGAAAAGCCTGCCGTCCACGGATAAATGTGAGGTTTTTGCCCCTCATGTCAGCTCACAAACTCTGCAGGACCTTCAGGACAGTCCTCTTCCCCCACCCAAAAAACACATGGAGTGGACGTTTTGGCTGGCCATTGGGCTGATTGTGGCTGGCATCGCAGCCTTCTTCATCTGGGGCATGCCCGCCATCCTCAAACCTGGTGGCTTGGCAGAAAATATCGCCTCATTATTTAGTGGACAACCGGATAGCCTGAATTCTGTTCCCTTGGATGAAGATCTGCCAGGACGCTCGGAGAAACCCACTCGCGCCAATGAATTTGGCCAATCCACACTCCGGGACGATCCTCGTAAAAGAGATCCTCAAACCGTCCAACCCAGAAAGCGCAGCCAGCAAAGCAGCACCGTAAAAACCAGCCCATCACCTGATAGGAGCAAATTTGTCCGCGTCCCGGACGGCACCTTTGGTTTTGGTCGTCTAAAAGACAATCCAAACCACAACGTATTTGTAAGTGGTTTTTGGATAAGCAAATATGAGGTCACCCAAGCCGAATGGGAAAAATATATGATGCCCGCCAGTTTGTTTTACGTTTCCAAAAATCTGCCCGTGGAAAACGTCAGTTGGATGGATATTATCCGCTATTGCAACGCTCGCAGCGAAGCTGAAGGGCTGGATCCGGTTTATAAAATTGCCGCTTCCGTCACCTGTGATTTTTCGAAAAATGGCTACAGATTGCCCACTGAAGCGGAATGGGAAATGGCGGCAAAAGCTGGAACACTATTTGATTACAGCGGATCAGATGACCCCGATGAATATGTTTGGCACAGGGACAACAGCGGACGCCGCTATCGCCGGGGAGGCGAGAAAAAACCCAACGCCTACGGCATTTATGACATGAGCGGAAACGTTGCCGAATGGGTTTGGGATTGGTATGATGCCAAATATCCCGCCCAGCTTTCGGAATTCACAAATCCCAGGGGACCTTCCAGCGGAGGCAACAAAGTTATCCGCGGCGGCAGCGTGGACAACGGAATCGGCACAAACCTGAAAATCCTCTATCGCATGCCCGGAAATCCCGGCAGAGGCTATCAATTTGTGGGCTTCAGGGTTGTGAGGAGCCACTAAAGGCTCATTTGGCCAAAATCATTTTCAGGGTTTTGCAATAGTCTCCACTTTGCAGTCGATATAGGTAAATTCCGCTTCCCACGGGTTTTCCACCCTGGTCAAGACCGTTCCAAACAACGCTGTGTTTCCCTGTGGGCATAGTTCCTCTCACCAATTCCTGAACCAACTGTCCCTTGAGATTATATACCGTTAACCTGATATCCGCCGGCTCGGTAATTGTATATTGGATAGTGGTTTGAGGGTTGAAGGGATTGGGGTAATTTTGGTGGAGCGCCGCTTTGGGGTGACCGGGCAGATATTCGTCCTGCGTGGCTGTGGACATGCCTGTGATGAGGGCAATATTGTCGATGGTCCAGCCTGGGTCGGTCAGCTCAACATCGCTGCTTTGGTCGGTAAGGCGGAATCTCAGAAAGACGCTCTCACCAGCCAGATCGTCCATGGGCGCAATCTCGCGGCGGAATTCATCATGCTTCCCGCTGCGACTCCAACGAGAAGTCCAGTTTTGCCCATCCAAAGAAGTTTCCACGCGAGCCCAATCGTGATCCCACTCCGTGTGCAAGTGTGAATCGAACATCAGAACGCAGGAACCCTGAGCCGGGATTTGCAACGGGTTGGATGGCGAGATCCACACATCGCAATTCATCGCGTAGAGGCCTTTTCCGCCCCAACTGTCGGTGATGGCAGAACCGGAAACAGAAAGCTCGTCCTGCAAAACCCAGGGACCGTTGATTTCCCAGTCATGTAGGCCGGAATCCCAATCTTCCGTAAAAATCTGGGTGGCTGGGCTCAAATCCAAAACGAGCCAATTTTGTCCGGGATTCAGCTCCAAAGTGCCCTGCCAGGGGTAATATCCATCGGCCAGAACCGTGACGGGATATTCACCTTCAAAACCTTCATACACAAAGACTCCGTTTGTCGAAAGCGTGTCTTTATAAATGTCCCCGATTATAATCTGGGCAGGAATATCAGCACCGCCGCTATGCACTCTTCCGCTCAGGGTGGCACTTGCGCGGGGTTCCATCCGCACCTGAATCTGGGTCATGGCGCCGTTATTTATCACCTGGCCATTAATGCGCTTGTCCCAATAGCCCTTTTTACGAAAAGTGAGATCATAGCTTCCGCTGGGCAAAGCTTTGTAAAACCTTCCTGTATCAGGGTTTGAGGTGCGGGGCACGAACCACGGCGCGTGATGCGCCTCCACGATTATTTCGGCTTCCAAAGCCTCGTTTGTGATTGCGTCGCGGATATTTCCGGTTAGCATGGAGGATGAACTCACATCCGAGGAATATGGCAAAGCGCGGTTCAAAAACCAATAAACCGCGTTGCGACAGCGAGCCACAGTGTCCAGCATCAGAGGCTCAGGCGGCTGAAGATTGCTGGTTCCACATTCAATCAAAATCTGCAGGGTTCCATATTGCTTATACATCCAATCGTGAAAAGCGCCCTTGCGGCTGAGGTTTGGCAGGGATTCATAGGTTCCGGTTCCCGCTTCGTTTGAAATTTTTGCCGCCACAGATGAGCAGACCGAGGCAAAGAAAGCCATGTCGGGAGAGGGACGGATTTCTTTCCAATTGAATGAATAATAGCATTTTTCGCTAAAATTGCCGGTGCGTGAGGAATGCCAGCAGATGGAATAGATAAATTTATAACGATCGGCGAGGTTTTTAATGGCTTGAACTTCGCTTTCGCTCATCGGCGCCGGGCCGCGGTAATAATCCCAAACCTCCAGCCCGCCTGGCTGCATCAGAGTGTCTCCATGCACCCAGTTAAAATCAAAATTTCTGTTTATATCCACGCCGTCGATGTCGTAGCCAACCAGGGGACTATAGTCAAAAATGCCATTGTTATTGTTGTCCCGCTTGTTTTTACGGTATGAAAGATCCAAACCGGCGGTCACCACGTTGTGTCCTTCAGGATTCAAGGTGGGCACAAACCACATATCCAAAAAGTTGATCCACTGCATGTAGGGAATCTGGTTCCTGTTGGTCAGGATTTTCTCTATGTTGTCCATGGTTATCTGCACTCCCAAAACCTCTTCCGCGTGCACCTGCCCCACAAAAAGCAGGGCGGGTTCTTCCTCATCCTGGGTCACGTTGTCTGAAATACGCATGGCATAGATGGGCATTTGGTCTTGCTGGGTAACTCCAATCTGGACGCGTTTTGCAATATCCGGGTGCTGGTTTTCATAATCCAACAGCATTTGTGAAATTTGGTCGTAAGTATAATAACAGCTTGGCAATGTGTCGCCCCAAGCCGATAACGCCGCGCAAAAAACGATTAGGGCGGCAATCAAATATTTCTTCATGTTTTCCTCACGCACGTAGTGTGTCGATTGCCAAATACGCAATTTTCATTCCAGTTCAGATTTGCCATCCATCCGCGTAAATAGGTGGGACTGGCTGATTGTCCAGCTTTCAGAGCCGATTATTCTCGTTTTTCCCGCTCTCTTATTTGATGATTTCACAGCATTTTAGCTGATGGCTCTTGCTTGCCGCCTTATGTCTTCCTTATGTTTCAAAGGATAAACATAAGCCAGACAAAGAGTTGGGGTTTAGCTAAAAATTAAATGAACAATGCTCAGACCTTTTCAAGATATTTCCCAAAATGTTCGAAAACATCCTGAGGCAAGCGTTTGGCGCGCCCTTCACAGGCAAAAACACCAACCATCCTGGCTTCAAAACAGAGTTCCCCCTGCTCGTTATAAATCTGCTGGGTCCAGTTTCCTTTCACGCGGTTAATCTGGTCGAACCAGCTTTTGATGGTGATGAGGTCTTCATGTGCCACCGCCTTCAAATAATCCAGGGTAAAACTGCGGATGAATATCTGTAAACCCAGTTCCCGCATGCGTGATATAGACATATCCATCTCAATCATGGCCTCGGAGCGCGCCGCTTCCAAAAGCTGCAAATAGATGGCATTATTCAGGTGGCCATACACGTCACACTCATAGCCATATATCCTTTTACGAAATTCAAAAACCATTGTTATACTCCTCTTTTTAGCGTCGGCGATTTCATTTTGTGCTTGACCGATAAACGCGGCGCAATTCTGATGCTTATATAAATCTTTTGAATTGAGGATAAAATGTCCAAGAAAAATGTCAACCCCAAAATTAAGGATAAAAGCCGCCAGGCTGTTAAAACCAGCAGGGGACCTCGCTCCAAAGCCCCAAAATCTGCCCCCACGATGGCACATCAGCCAAACTGGTTGGAAAACCTTGGTCAAAACCCTTGGCTGCCCTGGGTTTTGATGGGTTTTTTATTGGTTTTGGTGAGCCTGCTCTATTTTCCAGTGGCTTTCCAAGGCTATACGCCCCCCGCCTCGGATATTTCGCAGTGGCAGGGCGCCGCGAATGAGATTATAAATTATAATAAGGCGCACTCCGACAAGGCTTTATGGACCCAAAGTATGTTCAGCGGAATGCCTTCCTACATGATTTCCTTCCCGAACCGCTGGCCTTTTTTGGAAAACCTATCGCGCTTGACGGACAAACTCATCAACTGGCGTATCTTCCTGCTTTTCATCGGCACTTTGGGGGTGTTTTTACTGCTCAGATTCCTCAAAATGGACGTCTGGACCAGCTTCTTTGGCGCCGTGGCATTCATGTTTTCCTGCCATTGGCTGGGTTTGGTGGAAATCGGACATAACACCAAGTTCCGCGCCATTATGTATTTACCTTGGGTGATTTGGGCATATTTGCGCCTGCGGGAAAAACCGGATATTCTGGGTTTGGGTTTTTTGGCAACCACCCTCATCATGCAATTGCGTGAAAACCACCCCCAGGTCAGCTATTACCTCTATCTTTTCATGGGTATGTATTGGGTTTGGCAGCTCGTGGAAAACTTCAAGAAAAAAGATCATAAACGCTTTTGGATATTCACTTTGCTGACCGTTTTGGCTTTTGGTTTGACTGCTTTGGCGGTGATGAACCCCTACCTCAGCACCATGGAATACAGTCACCACACCATGCGCGGCGGTCCGGGCGGATTGGAAACCAGCTATGCCCAGGGTTGGAGCTTCCATCCCAAGGAAATCATCACTTTTTTCATACCTGATTTTTATGGCGGCATCAGCCCCAACTATTGGGGTTACATGCCCTTCACACAGGTCTATAACTATTTCGGACTCATTGTGTTAGCTTTCGGCATTATCGCCATGATTGGCAAAAAACACCGCCGCTTTTCCATCTTTCTGGGCATCACTTCCCTGATTTTTCTCATCATGTCCTTCGGCAGCGCAACTCCCCATCTTTCAAACCTTTTCATGAAATATCTGCCCTATTTCAACAAATTCCGTGTGCCTTCCATGATTTTGATTATGGTACAGCTAAACGCGGTTGTTTTGGCGGCTTTGGGCGTGGACACCATTCTCAGTGTGGACGAAAAACGGCAAAAAGCCTGGAGCGCGGGATTGATGAAAGCTTTCGCGGTTTGCGGCGTTATCTTCTTCCTGTGGCTTGTTTTGGCAAAACCCCTCTTCGGTGGAATGAGTTTTACCAGCGCGACGGAAGTGCAACAGATTGCTCAGCAAGGACTTACAGAAATACCGGGACACATCAAAGCCGAGCGACTGGATTTGCTGTATAAAAGCGGGAATATCAGCCTGCTGCTGCTGGCTCTGGGCATCGGCGCCGCATGGCTGGCAAGCGTCAAAAAGCTGCCTAAAACCTTGTTCGTGGTGCTTTTAACGCTTTTCACCTTCGTCGATCTTTGGGTTTACACGGGCAAAATCCTCAAAAAGGAAAACCTGCAGGCACGCCAGGAATATCAGAATCAATTTGCCAAGCAGGATTATGATGATTTCTTGCTGGAGGATGGCGCTAATTTCCGCATTTATCCGATTGGTCAAAGCGTGTTCTCAAACTCTCGGCTCTCTCAACCCGCTGGTGTGTGGGCTTATCATCACCAGACGATTTCCGGCTATTCTGCTGCCAAATTGAAACGTTACGATGACCTGCTCAAGCTGATTGAAGGCGATCCTGTCACCCAAAAACCTGGTGAATGGGCGCGTCTGATGATGGGAATGTATGGGGGCGCCACCAGCATGCCCCGTGATGTGCCAACTCCTGTTCTGGACATGCTTTCCACCAAATATATCATCCATCCGGAAGCGCTTCCAAATGATTCGCTCTTCACGGTGAACCATCCACCTTACGACCAGTTCTTCAAAAAACTCAAACCAGCATATTATGGCTCAGAAGGCGTTGCCATCTATGAAAACACCAGCGCTCTGCCCCGGGCTTGGTTTGTGGACGCGGTTCAAAAGGTGGCTCCGGCTGATTCCATTCTCGGTCTTATGCGTTCAGAAAGTTTTGATCCCAGGCGTTTGGCTTATGTGGAAAACGATTTACCAAATGTGCAAAAGCCTGATTCCGCGAGGGTTGAACAGACCCTGGCAGAAATGCACAACCTGGCCTATGAGGTCCAAACCGATAAACCCGCCTTCCTGGTTTTGAGTGAAATCTATTATCCCGCCGGCTGGAAAGCCAGTTTGAACGGCAAGGAAATTCCCATCCATGCAGCGAACTACATCCTGCGCGGCGTGGAAATTCCCGCAGGAAAACACAAACTGGAACTGGTTTTCGCGCCGGATTCCTATAAAACCGGGGTGCGTTTCAGCTTGATTGGGATTTTGGTCAGTCTGTTCGCCTTGGCGGGCGGCCTGGTTTATGCTGGTTTAAAACGCAGGGAACTCATTGCGACAGAGCCTGTTGGAGAAGTTGATGATAATTAACGGCAAAGAATACACCAGCGTTTGGTGGGAAAACGGACGCCTGCACATGATTGATCAGAACAGGATTCCCCAGGATTTTACACTGATGGAGTTTACAGACCATCTCCAGGTGGCGGATGCCATCAGGAACATGAATGTGCGAGGCGCTCCCGCCATTGGTGCCGCGGCTGCTTTTGCCATGGCTTTGGCAGCGCAAAATGCCACAGATCAAGGGTTTCGCGGTCAGATTCGCAAGGCGAGGGAACTGTTGATTTCAACCCGTCCCACCGCTGTGGATTTGCAAACTGGCGTGAACCACGTTTATGAACAAACCATAAAATTTATTCCGAATCTGACTCACGCGAGACAGGTGGCGCTTCTCTCGGCAAAGGAATTTGCCAAACAAAGCGCAGAGGATTGTCGCCTGATTGGTGAACAAGGTTTGCATCTTGTTCCAGATGGCTCACGTATTCTAACTCATTGCAACGCAGGTGCTTTGGCAACTGTTGATTGGGGAACCGCGCTGGCTGTGCTGCGTTTGGCGCATCGCAAGGGTCGCAACATTTTTGTGTATGTCAGCGAAACCCGACCCCGCCATCAGGGTTCAAAAATCACCGCCTGGGAATTGGAGCAGGAAGGCATTCCCCACGCCATTATCCCAGACAGCGCCAGCGGTTTTTATTTTTGGAAAAAAGAGATTGATCTGGTAATCACTGGCGCGGATAGGGTTTGCCTCAATGGCGACATTGCCAACAAAATCGGAACCTACGACAAAGCTGTCCTGGCCCATCACCACAACATTCCCTTCTACATTGCCGCGCCACTTTCCACCTTTGATTTTTCCTGCGCCCAGGGTTCGGGGATTCCCATCGAATTCCGGGACGCCAGCGAGATTACCTATTACGGCGGTCAAATCACCGCAAACCCAGGTTCCGACGTACTTAATCCCGGCTTCGATATCACTCCTGCCAGCCTGATTACGGGCATCGTGACCCCGAAAGGCGTTTTCGCTCCCGCGGAAGCGGCGCAGAAGGTGCAGGAATGAACTCCTTGCCGCGCAAAGAGATAGACCTCATCCTGAGAGGCGGAACCGTCTTGACCATGGATCCGCAGATGCGGATTTTGGAAAACCAGGTCATTGCCATCGAGGATGGACGCATCATCGATATTTGCTGCCCAGAAAACGCCAACTACCATGCCGACAAGGTTTTAAATACCGATGGCTGCATCGTGATGCCAGGTTTAATCAACACTCACACCCATTTGCCCATGACCTATTTTCGCGGTTTGGCAGACGATCTTCCCCTGCAAACCTGGCTCAACGACTACATTTGGCCGCTGGAAGCCAAACTTTTAAACCGTAAATTCATCAGCCAAGCCGCTCTGCACGGCGCTTCCGAGATGATAAAAAACGGCATCACCCAAATTCACGATATGTATTTTGATATGCCCGCAATCGCAGAAGCCTGTTCCCAAGCGGGATTGCGTGCCATCATAGGGGAAGCGGTTTTGGATGTGCGCGGCAATTCTGAAGAAGTTCGTGCCAGCTTGGGAAACAAGGTTCTGGAGCTGCGCCAGCGCTTCGCGGATGACCCGCTTCTGGATTTTAACCTGGCTCCACACTCCATTTACGGTTGCAGCGAAAAAAACCTGGAAAAATGCGCGGAGATAGCCGAAAAACATGGCATCCTGCTCCACATGCATCTTTCCGAAACCCAAAAAGAAGTGGAAGACTGCATCCAAGAACACGGTCTCAGACCCGTTTTCTACCTGCAAAAAGTGGGTATTCTTCCTCTGCCAGCGCTGTACGCGCATGGCGTTTGGACCAATCCTGAAGAGATTGCCCTCATGGCCCAAAACCCTGCTTCCATTGCCATTTGCAGCGATTCAAACCTGAAGCTGGCCTCCGGCATCCTGCCTCTGGCGGAATATCTCAAACAGGGTGTGAACCTCAGTTTTGCCACCGATGGTGTGGCCAGCAACAACAATCTTGATCTTCTGGCGGAAATGGATCTCACCGCAAAGCTCCACAAAGCCATAAACGCTGATCCAGCCTTTCTTCCCGCCGCGAAAACCCTGAAAATCGCCACCCTGGGTGGAGCCCAAGCTCTTGGAATCGCGGCAAAAAGAGGCTCGCTGGAAATTGGAAAAGACGCCGATATCTGCGTGCTGGATTTGAACGCTTTGGAGTGCCAACCCGTTTATAATCCATATTCCCACGTGATTTACAGCCTCGGTTCAAAGCACGTGCGGGATGTGGTGATAAACGGCGAAGTGGTTTTGGAAAATCAAGCTCTCACCAGAGTGAATGAAGACGATATCATCGCTGCCGCCCAAGACTGGAAGTCCCACATCCTCAAGGAATTGAGCTAACAATGTTGATAAAAAACCGCCGTGCTCTGCACGACTATTTTGTAATCCAGAAATTTGAAGCTGGAATTGCCCTCGAAGGCAGCGAAATCAAATCTATCCGCGCCGGAAAGGTTAATTTCAAAGATAGTTACGCCCGAATTTTTGATGGGGAATGCTGGCTGCTCAACCTCCATATTTCTCCCTTTGAAAAATCCTCCCACTTCATTCCCGATCCCACCCGCAAGCGGAAACTGCTGTTGCACAAATTCGAGATTCGCCGCCTGCGTGTGAAAACCGAGGAACAGGGTATGACCATCGTGCCCTTGGAAATCTTTATCAATGAAAAAGGCCTCTGCAAAGTGACCATCGCCCTGGCGAAGGGCAAAAAAACCTACGACAAACGCGATGCCCTGCACAAAAAAGACATGGAACGGGATCGCGAACGTGAAGACCGCTAAATATACGTATCTATCTCTCCCTTTTGAGGTTCCGGGCTTCTCGCTCAAGATTTCAGTTGCCATAAACACCACCTTCAAAATCTTGGTACCAGAAGCAAATCATATTCAATATGGTAAAATCAAAAAACGGACAGGGAGGCTCTCAGGTTAACTCGCGGCTTCTCTTCCAAAATCATAAAGGTTTTAAAATGTATAAACTTAGCGTAACCGATTCCTTCAGCGCCGCCCATCGTCTCTGCGGATACGAAGGTGCCTGCAGCAACCTGCATGGCCATAACTGGACTGTGCGGGTGGCACTTACATCCAAAAAACTCGATGACATTGGCATGGCGATGGATTTTGG
>JAAYKA010000112.1 GCA_012522635.1 Candidatus Cloacimonadota bacterium | reverse complement strand
TCTAAAGGGCGATTCATGTGGCGCTGTTTGGGGAACCAAGAATGGGAGCGGAAAGCCCGCCATCCAGGATGATGTTTTGTCCGGTGAGGTTTTGCAGACCTGAATCCAGCAAAAATTCAATAGTGAGCCGCAGTTCTTCCAGGGAAATCAACTTCCCGGTGGGGCTCATCTTTTTATAAGTTTCAAAATAGCGCTGTCGAAAGGCCAGATATTCTCCCTGATAATCCGCTTCCAAATCAGTTTCAATCGGGGCTGGTGAGATGGCGTTAATCAAAACATTTGAGGGCGCCGCTTCCAAAGCCACGCTGCGGACAAGATTCACGATGGCGGCTTTCGCTGCGGCGTAGGCAGAACCGCTGGGCAAGCCAGTTTGAACCACATTTGAACCCAGAAGCAACAGCCGTCCGAATTTGCGTTCCAACATCCCCGGAAGGCAGGCTCGGACAGCGTTGTATGCCATGGTCACGTTGCTGTTAAAAACTTCGTCGAACATTTTGGGGTCGCTTTCCGCCAAGGTTTTGGCGTCGGAACTGCGGATGGCAGCGCAATGAACCAAGCCTGTGGGCTGTGCGCTCAATTCCTGACATCCCTCTTCCAGAGCCGTTTTGAGGGCGGTTAACTCCATGAGATTACAGCTTTTCAGGCAAATCCCGGGAAGGCCGCGCAGTTGGTCAATCCGTTTTGTGTCCCGGTGAAAAAGCAGAAGTAGCCGCTGTTTTCCGCCAGCCCAGGCTTTTGCCAAAGATGAACCAAGCTGGCCATTGGCTCCGGTGATGACTACAAGTCCGTTCATAGCTTGATAATCCTATCCACCAGGCAGAGCGCCACCTCGAATTTATCGCCGGTCAAAACCTCTGGTTTGCCGTTTTTAGCGGCGCCGGCTTTGATGAGGGAAAGGCTGGTTTCATCAGAGCCCGCGGTGTCCAGATGGTTCACGCAGATGAGGTCAAGATTCTTGCTTTCCAGCTTTTTACGTGCGTTGGGAATAAGGTTTTCTGTTTCGGCGGCAAAACCCACCAGCTTCTGTTTTTTGCCTTTTTTCTTGCCAAGCTGAGCCAGAATATCATCCGTGGGAACCAGGTCCAGCATGAGATTGGCGCCCTTTTTAATCTTATGGGTGGATGCCTTCAAGGGTTTGAAATCCGAGACCGCGGCACATTTGACCACAATATCAGCCACTTTGCCGGCTTTCAGGGTTGCATCCTTCATCAGTTGTGCTGAGGGCGCGAAAATTGTTTCCTGCAGGTGGCAGGGCGGTTTTTCATCCATCAAGGCGTGGATAAGAGTCACTTTGGCGCCCCGCAAAGAGAAAGCGCGCGCAATCGCCAAACCCATTTTTCCGCTGGAACGGTTCGTTATCATGCGCATGGGGTCAATCGGTTCGGCGGTGGCGCCAGCGGTCACCAAAACGCTGATTCCATCAAGGTCTTGGGGATATTCCAGATGGCAGCGGATGGCATAAACAATTTCCTGATTGGGTGGATATTTGCCCTTTCCCTCGTAACCGCAGGCCAGAAGTCCTGTTTCGGGCTGCATGATGAAATGACCGCGCTCTTTCAGGATACGCATATTTTCCTGTGTGGCAGGGTGTTCGAACATGTGAACGTTCATGGCGGGAACAAAAAGAACGGGTTTGGCATGCGCCAAAAGGATGTTTGAAAGCAGGTCGTCAGCCATTCCGCGCGCGGCTTTGGCCATGATATTTGCCGTGGCGGGTGCCACCACAATGAGGTCTGCCCAATCCGCCAAAGCTATGTGTGGGATGGGGTCGGCATCCTCAAACAAGGATGTATGCACGCTTCCACCGCTGATGGCGGCGAAATTGATTCCAGCCACAAACTTCCGAGCCGATTCTGTGAGCACGGTTTTCAGCTCAAAACCTGCCTTTTTCAACATGCTGGCAAGCTCGATGGCTTTGTAGGCGGCGATTCCACCGCTCACGCAAAGCAAAATCTTTTTCTTCATAACGTAATTCCTTTCAGGTCAGTTTCCTGCGCGCGCTGATGCTGTCAATTTAAAACTGCTGCCACCAGGGACCGGTTTTATGCAATCTGGGTTTGAAGCGCCGGGAACGCTTTTTGTGCCACATTATGACAGCGCCAGGCCCCAGCTCAAAATGTTCATCCACAGCCTTCACGTCTCCAAAGAATAAAAGTATATCATCTTTGAAGTTATAATTATAATCGATGGGGATTTCCATGAGGTTCATCATAACAAAAATCGCTTCCCGATGGTCAAAACGTACCCAGGAGAGGTTATCGCAACAGGGATCCCAGAAAGCGAAGTGTCCCTGGGTCAGGACTTTATACTCCTTGCGCAGCTTCACAAGTTCTTTGACCAATCTATGCAGTTCAAGAGCATCCGGGGCGTTTTCCCAATCCCAATTAAAGGGACGACGATTATCAGGGTCACGACCTCCCAACATGGCAATTTCGTCTCCATAATAGATGTGAGGCGCACCGACAAAAGTCATCAGGAACAGCATGGCCAGCTTCACTTTATGAAGGTCGCCACCGGCGAGTTCCAAAACCCGCACGGTGTCGTGACTGCCCAAAAGATTCATCATCGCCTGCGATGCCAGCCAGGGATATTGAGCCAAACCTTCTTCCACGCGCTGGACAAAGCTTTGGTAGCCGCAAATGCCGAGGATGAAAAAATCCAGAACGGGGTCCTTGAAATAGGCGTAATTCATCACGGAATCGAAATATCTGGGGTTCACCCAGGGGCGCGCGTTTTGCCAGATTTCGCCAACAATCCAGGCTTGGGATTTGGTGGCTTTCACTTCGCGGCGGAAAAGCTCCCAAAACCAAAATGGAACCTCATCCGGAACGTCCAGCCGGAAGCCATCGATGCCAATTTCCCTCAGCCACCAGCGTGTGCATTTCAGAAGGTGTTCCACCAAAGGCCAGTTCGGCTCTGCTTGGTCAATATCCTTGATGTGGTTTTCCGCGGGATGGCTGCGGCTGAGGTCAAAATTCAGGTCTGGCATATCTTTGATGCCCCACCAGCTTTGATAATAATCCTTGGGTTGAAAATCCGCTGGAAGTGGCTCTGGCAAAGGCCAGCGATGCCAGTCATACCAATTCCAATACCGGGATTCGGGGCCTTTTTCCACGCAATCACGAAAAGCCCAATAATCCTCACCGGTGTGGTTGAAAGCCACGTCCACAATAACATGGATGCCCCGCGCGTGAGCTTCATCAACAAGCGCTTTCATCTCCTCTTTGGTGCCAAAATGAGGGTCGATGGCGCAAAAATCGATGGCGTCATATTTGTGGTTCGAGCGCGCCTGCCACAGCGGATTGAAATAGATGACGTTGATGCCCAAATCCACCAGATAGGGCAGCTTTTTTCGCACTCCGGCGATGTCGCCGCCATAAAAAGACCACCAATCCGGCTTCCCTTTCGGCAGCCAGGGACTCTGTTTCAGACCGCTGATGTCGTTCCAATCCTCCACCAAATGGAAATATTCCCGGTTGGGAGGCAAAAGTTCATTTTCCGGCGGCTGGGTGCGACAATCCGCGTAATAATCTTCGCTGAAATCCGGGTCATTGCTGGGGTTGCCATTGTAAAAACGGTCTGGAAATATCTGATAGACAATGGCTTTATGAGCCCATTCGGGAACCGAGAACCGTTCCAACTCTTTCAGATTTACCGGCAGAGGACGAGCTTCATGAGGGCTTGTAAAACCTTCCATACCATAGCATAAGCTGTTCTCATGACCCTCGATGCGAACCAGGATTTCCGCTGTGGCCTCATCGGAACCGAAAAAACAATGCCAAGCCGCGGATTTTTGGGCTTCTCCCAGATAAAACAAATCAAAACGCTTGTCGTCCACAAAGGCGTACAGATTGCCAGGCAAGGAGTTATGCCAATGGAAACGCAGTTCAAACCGGTTTTGGGAAAGGCGGTTTATTTGAAGACGGGGTTCATCATGACCGCTCAGCAAACCAAGGTTTTTCTCAATATCGCTCCAGCTTAGCTCCGGCTCTTTTCGCCCCTTCACTTTCAACAGCGAATTTTGGCCTCCAAAAGGGTCTGGAACACGTTTGGGACAGTTGGGGTCGAGCATCCAGTTTCCATCCACAATCAGCTTGTAGCGATATTCCCCAGGGTTCAAATGCAGGCGGAAAAGGTAGATGCCGCCAATATCCGTCATATCCAGAATTTCCCATTGGGTAAAATCACCCGCGATGCCGACCTGATGGTCTCCCGCTGTGGGTGGCTGGTAGCGTAACTCTATTTCCGGCATGGCTTTATCATCCAGTTTTCTTGGTTTTGGATTTGCTGGCTGAGGATTTCGCAGGGCTGGTTTTCGCTGTTTTAGTCTGCTTTTTGGGTTTCGTTGTTTGGCGTTCGATATGGTTTTTCAAAAATTGTCCCGTGAAGGAATCCGGGTTTTCCATAATCTGTTCCGGTGTCCCGACCGCAACCACGTAACCTCCATCTTCACCGCCTTCGGGACCCAAATCGATAATCCAATCGGCGGATTTTATCACATCCAGATTGTGTTCAATCACCACCACCGTGTTTCCCATACGCACGAGTTTTCCCAACACTCCCAACAGCTTCTTGATGTCGTCGAAATGCAGGCCGGTGGTGGGTTCGTCCAAAAGATAAAGCGTGTTTCCCGTGCTGGTTTTGCTCAGTTCCCGCGAAAGCTTGATGCGCTGGGCTTCTCCGCCGGAAAGGGTGGTGGAAGGCTGTCCCAGCTTGATATAATCCAGCCCCACTTCCATCAGGGTTTCCAGTTTTTGGCGGATGGGACGGATGTTTTCGAAAAACTCGTAAGCCTCCTGCACATCCATATCCAGAACCTCGGAGATATTTTTACCCTTGTAGCGCACGGAGAGCGTTTCCTGATTGTAGCGCTTGCCTTTACAAACCTCGCAGGTCACAAAAATATCCGGCATGAAGTGCATTTCAATCTGGTTCACACCCGCGCCATGACAGGCTTCACAGCGTCCACCCCGCACGTTGAAGGAAAAACGTCCCGGCGTGTAGCCACGCACCTTGGAAGCTGGTAACTGGCTGAAAAGCTGGCGGATGGGGTCAAAAAGCTTGATGTAGGTGCTGGGATTCGAGCGCGGAGTGCGGCCAATGGGGTCCTGGTCGATGCAAATCACCTTGTCGATATGCTCCAAACCCTTGATGGATTTCAGGTTACCCACCTGATGGTAGCTGCGGTAAAAGTGGTTTTGCAGATACGGATAGAGGGTTTGATTGATGAGCGAACTTTTCCCGCTGCCGGAAACGCCGGTAACGCAGACCAGCAGCCCCAAAGGTATATCCACATTGATATTTTTCAGGTTGTTTTTTGCCGCGCCCTTGATGGAAATCACGCGGGAATCCGGTTTCACTCTTTTTGGGGGAATGGGAATGCTTTGTCTGCCAGAAAGATAGGCTCCGGTAAGTGAATCCGGATTTTTCATCACTTGGTTCAAAGTGCCAGCCACAACGATTTCTCCGCCAAAAACACCGGCTTTGGGACCAAAATCCACAACCATATCCGCGGCGCGAATGGTGTCCTCATCATGTTCCACAACAATCACGGTATTGCCCAAATCCCGCAATTGACACAGCATCTTCACCAGTTTGGCGTTATCCCGCTGATGCAGGCCAATGCTGGGTTCATCCAAAATATACATCACGCCCACCAGTTGCGAACCAATCTGGCTGGCGAGGCGGATGCGCTGGGATTCGCCTCCGGAAAGGCTGGGCGAGCGTCTGTCCAAATTCAGGTAATGCAGGCCCACGCTTTCCAAAAAGCCCAGGCGATTGCGGATTTCCTTCAAAAGCTCATGCGCGATAAGCTTTTGGTTTCCCTCCAGCTTCAGTTTGGTGAAAAAGTCACAAGCCTGTCGAACGCTCAGGGCGGTGGCTTGGGCGATGTTTATCTCCCCGACTTTCACGCTCAGAGAACTGGGTTTCAGCTTCATGCCATTGCAATCGGGACAAGGTTTATCGCTGATATATTGCATATAATGACGCCGCATTTCCTCGGAAACCGTTTCATGCATACGGCGCTGCAAGGTTGGAATCACGCCCTCATGGCGCATGAAAATTTGGCCTGAACCGCGGGCGTTGGTCCAGGCGTTCTTGAATTTACGACCTTTGGAACCCCACAGGATGAGCTGTTTAACGATATCCGGCAGCTTGTTCCAGGGCGTTGTGAGCGAAAAATCATAGGCTTTGGCGAGGTTTTTAACCGTGTTCATGGTCCAGCTATCCGGCTTGCTTTCCAGCCTGCCCCAGGGTGCCACAGCTCCTTCCAAGATGGTGAGTTCAGGGTTTGGCACCACCAGGTCGGGGTCAAATTCCAGCTTGTAGCCCAAACCGTTGCAAAGCTCACAGGCGCCGATGGGACTGTTGAAGGAAAAATGTTGCGGAGAAAGCTCTTCAAAGCCGATATTACAGCGTGCGCAGGAATTTGTGGCGGAAAGGAGCTGCGCTTCACCCAAATCCGGAAAATCGATTTTCACGGTGCCTTCGCCAAGCCTCAAAGCCAGTTCCAGCGATTCACTCAGCCTGCTTTGGATGCCTTCTTTCAACGCCAGACGATCCACCACCACGGCGATGTCGTGCTTGCTTTTTTTATCCAGAACAATCTCTTCATCCAGGCTGCGCATCTTCCCGTTGATTAAAACCCTCAGAAAACCTTCCTGACGCAAATCCTCCAAGACTTCCTTGTGCTCACCCTTGCGGGATTGAGCCAGCGGCGCCAACACTTGGATGCGCGTGCTTTCCGGGTTTTCCAAAAGACGCTGCACCATCTGGTCAACTGTCTGCGAACCCACCCGGTCACCGCAAATATGGCAATATTGTTCACCGATGCGGGCGTAAAGCACACGCAGATAATCGTATATCTCCGTAACCGTGCCCACCGTTGAACGCGGGTTTTTGCTGGCGGCTTTTTGTTCAATGGAAATCGCCGGGGAAAGCCCCTCAATATAGTCCAGTTTCGGTTTTTCCATCTGTCCCAAAAACTGACGCGCGTAGGCGGAAAGCGATTCCACATAGCGTCTTTGACCTTCCGCGTAGAGCGTGTCGAAAGCCAGGGACGATTTTCCCGAACCGGAAACACCGGTGAAAACCACCATGATGTCGCGGGGGATTTCCAAGTCGATGTTTTTTAAATTGTGCTCTGCTGCACCTTTAATGACTATTTTTGTCTTCAATTTCAAAACCTCTGTCCCGGGCAGAAAATTTCGAAGCCATGGATTTGTCAAATGAAAACTCAAGCTCCCGCCTCCCCAAGACCAAAAAACACCTTAACCTTCTGCCATAAAAAGAATAAGCTCACTTGCCTCTGTTTTGGAGCGAAATACCTGTTTGATTTTACTTGACAACATATCAAGTGGTTACAAAGTGACCTAAAGAGGTAAATAATGAGAAAATCAATCTGGCTGACCGCCATCTTACTCAGCTTTTGGCTGGGGGCTGCAGCTTTGAACATATATGACGTGCAATACACCGCAAACCGCGGCGTGGACGGTTCCTACCCCTCGCCCTGGTTGGGAAAGCAGGTCACTTTGGAAGGTATTGTTGTCGCCACAGGTCATCGCGGAGAAGGTTTTTTCCTCTCAGAAAGAATTAGCGGCGCCTGGCGTGGAATCTATGTGCTTGACAGCAAATACAATCCTTCCGCCGGAGATTTTGTTCGCCTCAGCGGTGAAGTGGCGGAGATTTTCGGCATGACCTGCATCCGGGATTTGAAATCCCTCCAAGTTCTGGACCGCAACCGTTCTTTGCCCAGCCCTGTCACCATCAGCACCGGACAGCTTTCCAATCCCATGGAAGCGGAAGCCTATGAAGGCGTTTACGTTCGGATTTTGAACGCTTCCGTCACCAGTTCCAAGGGCAAAAACGGACGCTTCACCATCAGCGATGGCAGCGGTCAATGCGCTGTGGCGTTGCAAAGCTTTGGGCAAAAAACTTCCGCCCCCTCCGTTGGAACCCAGTATGCCCAGGTTTCCGGAGTCGTAACCTTCAGTTATGGCGAATACATTTTAAACCCCTTCTCCTCCTCTGGCACGCAGTTCCAGCAGCCTGTTTCCACCCAAAGCCGGAGCTGGGGAAAAATTAAATCCATCTATAAATAAAGCAGCCTAAGGAGAGACCATCATGAAGAAAATTTTTAAAAAGGCTTTGGTGCTCGGAGGCGTTGCCCTGGCAGCCCATTTCGGCTTCAAGGCATACAAACGCGTTAGCGGCATTGCCAAATTGGCAAAATCCCTCCCTGAATTTCTTAATAATATTTATGGCGAAAGGCCTAAACTGAGCGTGAACCAAAACTTGAATATCCTGAACATCAAAGTGCAGTTCTCGCCCGAAATCCTGGAAAAACACGAAGATATCGAAACCACCGTGCGTGAATATATCGATGACTTCCATCCCGAAATGGCAAGAGGCGCCATCAACATCGAAGTAACCGCCCTGCAGGGAGATGAAGAAGGCGAAGAATACTTTGAAGAAGAAGATGAGGAAGAAGAAGTTTCCGCCGAACCAGAAATCGAAGCATAAATAATACTTTTTTCTAAACACAGATTACCCGCGTTCCTTAAGGGACGTGGGTTTTTTTGATATAGATT
>JAAYKA010000111.1 GCA_012522635.1 Candidatus Cloacimonadota bacterium | reverse complement strand
TCAATTCCGCATTGGATAACTGGGATAAACCCCTGATGAATTGGTATAATGCCTATAACAAAATGATGTGGAGCATGGCGCGCTCACTGGGACTCGATTTGGCGACCCTCACACGCGCTCAAATCACAGAGCAGACACTACCCTGCATCACGGTGAAAGCCGCCGTGGAAGCGGGTTATCTGCCCCCGGTGACGAGTTATGAAGCCTTGGTGGAGGAATTTTGAATGCCCGCCAAACAACAAAAAAGCGGGACCCAAAAAGAGTCCCGCATGGCGTATCTATGTTTCTTGAGAGGTTTATGCCATCATGTCCGCAACGTCGGAATCGGCGTCGGCGGTGGCTTTCAGGCCAAAGGTGTCGATGATGACCTGCGCCACGTTTGGAGACAGGAATCCCGGCAGGGTGGGTCCCAAACGCATGTTCTTGAAGCCCAAAAAGAGCAGGGCAAGCAAGACTGCCACAGCTTTTTGTTCATACCAGGCGATGTCGAAAGCGATGGGAAGCTGGTTCACGTCGTCCAAACCGAAGGCTTCCTTCAGTTTGAGCGCGATTATGGCGAGGGAATAGGAGTCGTTGCATTGTCCGGCATCCAACACCCTGGGAATGCCATCGATGTCGCCCAAAGGCAGCTTGATATAGCGATATTTGGCGCATCCGGCGGTGAGAATCACGGCGTCTTGGGGCAGCTTTTCAGCCACATCTGTGAAATATTGGCGGCTGTTGTGTCTGCCGTCGCAACCTGCCATGACCACAAATTTCTTGATTTTTCCGGCTTTGATGGCTTCCACAACCTTGTCTGCCATGCCCATAACGGTGCGGTGGTTGAATCCGCCCACGATTTTTCCGGTTTCCAGCTCAATGGGCGGCTGGCAGGTTTTGGCTTTGGCGATGATGGCGCTGAAGTCCTTCTGTTTGCCGGGTTCGCGGTCGGGAATATGCACGGCGCCGGGATAGCCGGTCATGCCAGTGGTGTAAAAGCGGTCCAGATAGGTCTGCTTGGGAGTGAGCGGCACGATGCAGTTTGTGGTCATCAGGATGGGGCCGTTGAAGCTTTGGAATTCGGAAAGCTGATGCCACCAGGAGGAGCCGTAGTTTCCGTGGAAATGTTTGAATTTTTTGAAGGCGGGATAATAGTTCGCGGGCAGCATTTCGCCATGAGTGTAAATGTCGATGCCCTGGCCTTCGGTTTGCTGAAGCAGCTCTTCCAAATCCAGCAGGTCGTGTCCGCTAATCAGGATGCCGGGGTTGGTTCCCACGCCCAAATCCACTTCGGTGGGTTCTGGAACGCCGTAGGTTTCGGTGTTGGCGCGGTCCAAAAGTTCCATAACTTTCACGGCATATTCGCCGGTTTTGACCACCAAATTGGTCAATTCTTCAGCGCTGAGGCTGTCGTCGATGGTGGCGGCAAGGGCTTCCATCATGAATTTGTTTACTTCATCGCTTTGATAGCCAAGCATCCAGGCGTGTTCGCCATAAGCGGCGATGCCTTTGAGGCCGTAGATGATGGTTTCGCGCAGGGAGCGGATGTCTTCATTTTCGGTTGCCAAAACGCCAACTTTCTCGCCGAGGGTGTAGTAATCTTCGGGCTTCACCTGGAAGGTGGCGGCATCGGGGCAGCTCGGGCAAATGGTTCCGGCTTCCCAGCCCAGTTCCATTTTGCGTTTGTCGCGCAGGGCGAGGGCTTCGTCGATGAATTTGATAATCTGTTTTTCATCCCAGTTTGCGTTCGTGATGGAGCGGAAAAGGCCACCCATCACAAAGAGCGCGTCTTCGGGATAGTAAATGTCTTTTTTTGCCAATTGCACGCTGGCGAAGGCGATGCCTTTCATGGCGTGGATGGACAGGTCGAAAAGGTGGCAGAGTTCAGGGGATTTTCCACAAACTCCGCGAACGGTGCAGCCGGTGTTCCGGGCTGTTTCCTGGCATTGATAACAGAACATGCTCATTATGGTTCTCCTTGTAAGGGGTTGTGTTTATTAGGGTTTGGGCATTTTGATGACCAGCAAGCGCAGGTCGCTGTCACCATTATTCAAAACCGCGTGGGGAATGTCTTTGGGACTATCGACGATGGTATCCTGCGGGAAAACCTGCTCTTCATCGCCAATCACGAAGGTGGCGGTGCCTTCCAAAACGTAGAAGGCAACGTTAACGGGGGTTGTATGAGCCGCCAGATGGGCTCCGGGGCTGAGGTGCAGATGAACGATTTCGCCTTCCGGCTGGACATAAATCTTGGTGCCGGTGATGCCGTTTTTATTTACGACAGGCTCGAGTTCAGATACTTTTCTGCTCTGCATACTATTCTCCTTGATTGTTTATTTGAATCATAATTTTGATGGTTTGAAAAAGTTTTTCACCCTCGGCAATCAAATCAAAAGATTGCCCGCCCATGTTCCATTGGTTCACAGTGTAGCGCATGGAACCCACGATGATGCGGAAAAGCTGGCAGGGTTCGAGTTTGGGGTCGATGAGTCCAAGCCTTTGCCCCTCTTGCAGATAACAGACAACCGCCTCGCGATGGCGGCCGGAAATGCGCTGCATCTGGCTGCTGAAGGATGGGTCATGCGCGAAAGGCTCCTCGGAAAACATCACCCGCGCCAAATCCGGGTCGGCAGTAAACATGCGGTAGCGGTTCATCACAAAACGGCGCAGGCTTTCCAGCGGATTCAGGTTTGACGTGGAAATTTCCTCCAAAATCTGACAGCTCAGGTCTTCAAAATAGACCAATAACTGGTTGATGAGCTCCTTTTTACTGGCGAAATGACGATATAGCGCGGCTTCCGTCAGCCCCAGGGACTGCGCGATGTTTTTTGTGGTTAAAGCCTGAAAGCCACGACGGGCGATGATGCCAATCGCAGCCTGGACTATATCCTCTTGTCTTTTGGTGAGTACCATCAACCAGCCTTTATGTTAGTGAGTGTTTACTAACCACTTTTTTAAACTTGGAAAATCTGGCAAGGTTTTTTTTGCCCAAGCCCCAGAATGCCTATTGCCAAAACCATTCAGGCTTTTATATTGTTAAAAGACAGGAGCCAGAATGAACTATTCAAGACCCCAGCGCGACGAACTCATCAAAATGCTCTCGCTTTCCGAACCGGATGAGATTGCAGCGCTTTATAAACAAGCCTATCAAGTGAAGCTGGAGCACATGGGAAACAAGGTCCACCTGCGCGGCATCATAGAACTCAGCAATATTTGCAGCAAGGATTGCTATTATTGCGGCATCCGCAGCAGCAACACCAAAATGGAGCGCTATCAGATTTGCCGGGAAGAGGTTTTGGAAGAAGCCAGTTGGTGTTTCCAACAGCGCTATGGCTCGCTGGTTTTGCAGGCCGGCGAGCGTGAAGACAAGGTTTGGACTGATTTTATCACCGAACTTGTGAGCGACATCAAAACGCTCAGCCAGGGCAAACTGGGCATCACGCTTTCCCTGGGCGAACAGAGCGAAGAGGTTTTCCGTCAATGGTTTGAAGCCGGCGCGCATAGATATTTGCTCAGAATTGAGGAAGCCGACCCCGAACTTTATAAAACCCTGCATCCCGCAGACCATTCCTTTGAAAAACGGCGGGAATGCCTGCGCATCCTCAGAAAAGTGGGCTATCAAACCGGAACCGGGGTCATGATTGGCCTGCCGGGTCAAACCGTGGAACATCTTGCCGATGACATTCTTTTCTTTTTTGATGAGGATATCGACATGATTGGCATGGGACCCTTCATCCCGCATCAGGACACGCCTTTCGCGCATTTGGTGCCGGGTTATGACAACGAAAAAGCACTGGAAGCGGGGCTCAAAATGATTGCCGCCACGCGTATCGCGCTCAAGGATGTGAATATAGCTTCCACCACCGCCTTGCAAGCTTTGCAGGCTGCGGGACGTGAAATGGGACTGCTGGCAGGCGCAAACATCATCATGCCAAACGTGACAAGTACCAGCTATCGCAAGGGTTACCAGCTTTATGAGGGGAAACCCGGTTTGGATGAAAATGCCCCGGACACGCGGGACGCCCTGGAAAAAAGCATCCATTCCATCGGAGAAAGCATTGCCTACGACGAATGGGGGGATTCGAAACACTTTGCCAAGCGGAAAGAAGCGGTCACACCTCAGTAAAGTAAAACGAGACTATTCCCTTGACGGATTCAGCCGACGTGGAATTTTGTTTTTTCAGCCTTGAAGAAGGCTCATAAAAATATCAGCAAGGATAAAACAAATGCAAAACATGAATCAACTGATGAAACAGGCGCAAAAGATGCAGCAGGAGATGATGAAATCTCAGCAGGAGCTGGAATCCAAAGTCTTTGAAGCCTCTTCCGGTGGCGGCGTGGTCCGCGTGGAAATGACCGGAAAGTTTGAAATCAAAAGCCTGAAAATCGAGCCCGACGCCGTTAGCCCGGAAGACGTGGAAATGCTGGAAGACCTCATTCTGGCTGCCATCCAGGAAGCACATTCCCAGGTTTCCGAAGCCACGGAAGAGATTATGGGCAAGGTGACCGGAGGGATGAAAATCCCCGGGCTGTTCTAAATGCTCGTTTCCCCCGGATTGGAGCGGCTGATTCAAGCCCTGAACCGCTTTCCAGGCATCGGACGCAAAACCGCGCGACGCCTGGCTTGGTTTTTGGTGAGCCAGGATTCCTCTTTTGCCCTGGAGCTGGCGGAAACCATCAAAAACACCGTGGAAAGCTTTACCACCTGCAAATTTTGCAATATGTTGGCGGAAAGCGACCCCTGCCCTTTTTGCAGTGCGGAAGACCGCTCGGACGACCTGCTCTGCGTGGTGGAAAACACCGCTGACATTCAAATTATCGAAGATATGAACGACTATCGCGGGCGCTATTTCGTTTTGGGCAGCCTGCTCTCCCCCATCGATGGGCTGGGGCCAGAACAAATCCGCTCCGCCGCGCTTTTGCAAAGAATCGAAAGCCTGGCTCCCGAAGAGGTGGTTTTGGCTCTCAAACCTTCCCCAGAGGGCGAAGCCACCATCCATTTTCTTTCGGAATTGCTTGATAACAATGGGGTTAAGGTAACCCGACTTTCCACGGGCATCCCCTTTGGCGGCGAACTTGAATACAGCAGCATGCTGACTCTTTCCAACGCTTGGAAGCGGCGTTATCCGGTTTAAAACCATGTTTACCGGCATTATTCTTGCCACTTCCAGGGTTTTACGCGTGGTTCCCAGCGCGGGGGCAAAGATGCTCAGCATCCAGCGTCCCAAGGTTTTAGGCGAACTCAAAATCGGCGCCAGCATCGCCTGTGACGGCATCTGCCTCACCTTGACAGGGTTTTCTGAGAGCAGTTTTGAAGCAGAAATCATGGCGGAAACACTGGCGAAAACCACCGCCGGAAGCTGGAACACCAACAGCATTGTGAATTTGGAACCCGCCTTGAAAATTGGCGATAGCCTTGATGGGCACTGGGTTCAGGGTCATATCGACCGCGTTTCCACCCTTCTGGAAAGCAAAACCAGAGGCGCCACCACCTGGCTGCGTTTTGAGCTGGATTCGCGAGACAGAGCCTTGATGGTGCCGCAAGGTTCCGTGGCTGTAAACGGCGTCAGCCTCACCATTTCGGAGCTGAAACCCGCCTCTTTCACCATCGCGCTGATTTCCCACACCCGCCAAAATACGAACTTGGGACAGCTCAGCCCCGGCGCCAAGGTCAACCTCGAATATGACGTTTTGGGAAAATACGCGCGTGCCCTGCATGAAACTGGTTCGCTTAAACTGGAAGACTATGATGAATAAGCTTTTACGATTTCTTGTTCCGCTTGCCCTGCTGTTTTTTCTCACAGCCTGTGGCAGCAAAAAAAGCCCCACCGGCGGCCCGGAGGATTTGGAGCGTCCCATCATTTTGAACTCTTTGCCTGCCGAATTTGGCCAGATTGACCAGAACCGCATCGAGATAAATTTTTCCAAACCTTTGGACAAAAACTCCGTTGCCCAGGCGATTTACATCTATCCGCCCGTGCGGAACAAAAAGATTACGGTGGATAAAAGCAGCCTCCATATCCGCTTCAACGAAGAACTGCTGCCAAACACAAACTATTATGTGACAGTCAGTTCGCGCCTGAAAGACATCCGGGGCAACAACCTCGAGGAAAACCAAACCCTCATCTTTGCCCATGGCGAGCTTCAAAACCTGCGGATTTCTGGCAAAGTGAGCTTTGAGGAAAAAGACGATGCCGCTCTGCCAGTGCAGCTCAGGCTGCTTTCCGCGGATTCACTGAATGTATTGAGCGCGGTTTCCCAAGGTGGCAGCTATGTGATTGAATCGCTGAATCCCGCTTCCTACCTGCTGCGCGCCTATGTCGATAAAAACCGTAACAATCGCCACGACCCGGATAGCGAACCATTTTATGAAACCCAACTGCGGTTGAGCCGTTCCCAGAATTTGGACATCCATCTGGCTTACGCGGACACCACCAAACCCACAATCAAACAGGTTCAAGCCGTCAACGACCGCGAAATTCTCATCCATTTTTCCGAAGCTTTGGCAGGTTACGAATCCGTTAAATTGTTGCGGCTCGACACCGGTGGCGAACTGCCCATCCTCATTGCAAGCCTGGATTCCAACAAGCTTACCCTGCTCACTCAGGAACAGGAACCCACCAACTATCGGGTCGAAATCCGCGGCATCCGTGACCCCAAAGGCAACCTCAGCACCTTTGAAAAAATGGATTTCCGCGCTTCCGAACAAAAAGACCTCCAGCCACCCAAGCTGGTTTCCAGCACACCCCGCAACGGCAGCTCTGTGAACAGCCTGCAGCCCTCGCTGGAACTGCGATTTTCGGAAATCATACCCGCCTCCGCGTTTTCCGCCAGCCTGCGTGCCGCGGAAACAAATGTGGATATCGACTTCAGCATCGAAGGCGCCAACAGCTCTTTTTACACCCTCAAACCCAAACAACCCCTGCAAAACTATCGTTCCTACAATTTGACGGTCTCTTGCGCGGATATCAGCGGAAACAAAGACGAGTTCAAGCTGAGCTTTATGCCGCTTTTGCGCGGGAATTGAAGCCGAGTCCGAGTCATTGAGGGATGGGGATTAAGCCCTTTTATATAGAACGAGTCTGCTGTTTTTCGGGTTCTTAAACCCTAAACCTTTGTGTCGCTTAACTTTGCCTTTGAAACATAAGGAAGACATAAGGCGGTAACCGGAAAGGGGTTCTATTTTAGCCCGCGGATTCAGGTTGTTGACTATGAAGGTGGCGGAAGTGCCGTTTTTGTCATCCCCACTCCAAAGAAAGTCCACGCCTGACTCTGGCTCAGGAGTAACCGCGCATTAACTCATTATCATCCCCATTTTTTATGAGGATGATAATGAGAAGCTATAAGGTCATGTTA
>JAAYKA010000110.1 GCA_012522635.1 Candidatus Cloacimonadota bacterium | reverse complement strand
ATGTATAGACTTATGTGGATGCGATACGCATCGAGAGGGGATTCATCAATCAGGCATTTAATCATTTCAATCAATTCAATCAATCCGATTTTGGACTTTTTGGGAGAAATCGACGCTTTTTGAGGGGAAAATATAGTGCAAGTTCCTGCAGTGCAGCGCCTTATCAGTTTTGCATCCACAGCTTATCATTCAATCAAATCAATCAATCTATAAATATCTCTTATACCGGCGCTTTTTGAAATGGGAAAAATTGGAAAATGCCATTAAAAAAAATGAGAGCTAATAGACAGGAGTCCAGGACATTAGTAGCTATATAACTTATTATATGAATATATGATGATATATTCATATATTAGGTTATATACTATATATCTATATATATCTATATCTTATGAGTTTTGAGCCTGTCTTGTCTTTACAGTTTTCCAGAAACCGACCGTATAAGAGATATTTATTGATTGATTGGATTGATAAACCCTGAATAACTCATAACCACCTGCCGGATATAAACTTAGTGATATTTAAGGATGATTTTAGCCATTTTCTGATTGATTGAATTGATTGGAATGATGAAAATGGGTAGGGAGAAAAATTAATACGGAATTAACGGATAAGGACGGATGGGACGGATAGAGAGATTTTAGGCTTTGTTCGTCTTCTTCTTTTTGGATTTTAAATAGCGTTCTTCTTCGCTGTAGATGCAGCCACAATACTTTTGCCGATACATTTCAGCTTCCTTGGAAAGCCGGATGCCCTCATCCCAAAGCTCGCGCCAGTCCTGATAAAAGAACTTTACGCCGTATTTGCTTGCCATTTCCTCCGCAATTTCGCAGATCAGTTCGTGCTTTTGATATTTGCTGTAGAGCAGGGTGCTGGAAAAGGCGTCACAGCCCAGTTCGATGGCGGTTTTGGCTGCCAGCTCAAGGCGCGTGCGGTAGCAGTATGCACAGCGATTGTCAATGTCGTCCGCCACATTTTGGGTGAATTCACGCAGGCCATAGTCGTCTTTCAGGATCAGTTCAAAGCCTTCCCGCGTGGCGAATTCATTCAGAGTTTTCAGTCTGGCGCGATATTCCGTGACGGGATGGATGTTCGGATTATACCACAGCACGGTGGTTTTGACGCCCTCATTTTTCAATTCGTGATAGGGCGCGATGAGGCAGGGCGCGCAACAGCTATGCAGCAGTAAATGATTAGGAACGAACACGATGCGGGATTTCTGGCGGCAAGTCCAAAGCGATTTCCACCACGCCGCCGGGTTCGCCATCACGCTGCCAAGCCTGTTGATAAATCAGGATTTTGCGTCCGTCTTGTTCGATGGTGTAAACGTGGTTTCCGCCTGCGTCAATCATATCTCGGATACGCTGCTCGGATTGGGGTTTATGGCAGGCGTAGATGCTTTTGCCAATCAAGTCCGCGCCACCATCAGAAGCGTAGGTGGCGCGGGCTTTTTCGTTCATTTCAATAATGTTGCCATCAGGGTCGATGACTGTGATGGAGGCGGGAAAATGGCTGACCCAATCAGGCATCAATCAAAATTCCTTGAGCAGGTTGGCGGCAACGATGCCGCGTTGGATTTGGTTTGTGCCTTCATAAATCTGCAAAATCTTGGCGTCACGCATCATTTTTTCCACCGGGTATTCCTTCATGTAGCCGTATCCACCCAGGATTTGAACGGCGTCGGTGGTGACCTGCATGGCAACGTCGGAAGCGTAGTATTTACACATGGCGGATTCCTTGCTGTAGTTGCGTTCTCCGCTGTCAATCATCTTCGCGGTTTGCCAAACCAGGGCGCGGGCGGCTTCAATCTGAGTCGCCATGTCCGCCAGCATAAATTGAATAGCCTGGAAGGATGAGATGGGTTTGCCAAACTGATGTCTTTCCTTGGCATATTTCACCGAAGCTTCAAAGGCGCCGCGGGCGATTCCGACAGCCTGGGCTCCCACCATGGGGCGGGATTTGTCGAAAACCTTCATCGCGGTGATGAAGCCGGTGCCTTCACGTCCCAACATGTTTTCGGCGGGAACTTCGCAATCTTCAAAAATCAGCTCACGCGTGGCTGAAGCTCGGATTCCCATTTTGTTTTCCTTTTTGCCGAAGCTGAAGCCGGGGGTGTCTTTTTCCACCACAAAACAGGAAGCGCCTCTGGCTCCCCTGCTTTTATCCGTCATCGCGAATACGGTGTAAATCCCTGCTTCGCCGCCATTTGTAATCCACTGTTTAGTGCCGTTGAGGATGTATTTATCACCCTGTTTGCGGGCTGTAGTTTCCACGGCTCCGGCGTCTGAACCGGCGTTGGCCTCCGTGAGCGCGAAAGCGGCGAGCTGCTCCCCAGCGGCGATGATGGGCAGCCATTTTTTCTTTTGCTCCTGGGTGCCGGCGATGGAGATGGGATACATGCCCAAACCTGTGGCTCCGAAAGCCAGAGAAATGCCGGCGTCCACGGAGCAGAGCTCTTCCGTGACCACAACGAGGTCTGTAACTTTGCCGCTGATGCCGTCGTATTCTTCAGGTATCAAAATGGCGAAAAGGTCGCTTTGGCGCATCACTTCCACGATGTCCCAGGGGAAGATTCCTTCTTCATCATATTTTTCGGAAAGCGGGCGCATCTTTTCATCCGCGATGCGCCGCGCTATTTCTTTCATTTCCAGTTGGTCGTCATTTAGAAAGTAGTTCATATCATAACTCCTTGATTACTGATGATTAACGATGTTTTCCAATCTTTTGGCTTCGCTTTCTCAGGTCAAGGGAAATCTTTGGGGCTTCAATCCAAAAGTAGCAATTTTCCAGGTTGGGAATTGCCATTTTTCCCCAGCGTATACAGGTATAACCCGGCTGGCAGCGCGCCCAAATCGAGGCTGTTTTCGCCTTTCATGATTTGGTGGCTTTGGATGAGTTGACCCCTGACGTTGAAAAGCTGAAACAGGGAATTATCTTCAGCGATTTGCTTGAGGTTTAACCGGCTTCCCCGGCGCAGTGGATTGGGATAGGCTTGCGCGACGGGAGTGGCGTAAACATCATCCTGAATGGATGTTACTTCGGGCGCGACCATCATGTCCGTGCTGGAAATGCCCACATAATAGCTTCCCAATGGGGAAAAATCCAGTCCGTAAACACTCACTCGCGAAGCTGAAGTCCAGTTTTGCTTTAACAAGGCCATCTTGCTGCTGTTTCCGTGCACCATAGAGGCTTCATAAGCAAGTGGATTGCCCGCGCCGTGCAAGAGGGTGTGTGTGTTTGCGTCATAGCTGTAGAGCGCGGTTGACATCCCTTCTCCGATGTAGCCGATACCGCTGGGGTTAATCCACAGTGAGCCTGGATTACCGCCAATGTCCAAACGCTTTTCCAGCGTGAGGTTGGCAAGGTTTATGATGTCCAGTTTTCCCTGGATATCGCTCCAGTCTCCGGTGCAGGAAACATGCAGATAACCATCCCAAACCCTGGCGAATTGCGGGTTTGTCCAGGTTGGAATGGTGGCTTCCACGCTGAAGGAATCCAGGTCAATAACGCTGACGGAACTATTGGCAAAGTTTTGTGCCCAACCACCTGTGTTGCAAACAAATAGCCGGTTTCCATCCGAGCAAAGACCCTGCGGGCCGGCTCCCACATTCACAGACGCCACCACGGAATTTGTTTGCAGGCTGATTTTGTAGAGCTTTTCTGTGAAAAGTCCGCTCACGTAGAGGTGTTCACCAACTTTCAGAACGGCGTAGGGATTTGATGAGCCCGCCACAGGGATGTAGCGGATGTGGGCGCCGGTTAGGCGGTTCAAAACCTGGATGGCGTTGTCTCCGGAGCAGACCACGTAAATATGCTGGTCGTCCATGTCCATCAGGTTTGGAGCTTGTCCCAGCAGGGCGAAGGAATTGTTTACGCTCCCGTTTTCGGTGTCGATTCGGGAAAGCGTTTGGGAAACGGAATTAATCACGAAGATTTCCGTGGCGGTGAGGGTTTTGGCAATAATAATTAGTGCCAAAAGGGCGATAATGTGTCTGGTTTTCATAGCGTTCTCCTTGCGCATTTTTTTGAACAGGGATTGCGCTACTTTGCCCAAGCTCACATAAACCGTATGAGCTTTGGCGTGGAGGTGGCAGGTTTCCTGGCTCGCGGCGGCCTCGAAAGTGGAGAAGCCTTCCCACGCGTGTCGCGCAGTGGCGTCTCCGGCCTGAAGTGCCGCATACAGTGGCGGTTACCGCTCCCGCTTTTCACGGGATTCCCTTTTACCTAAAAGTAGCACCATCAATTTCTGATGCCATTTTACGCGGAGGCAATTTTGTGTCAAATCCTTTGTGAGGAAAAATCACATCTCCCATTTTTTGAACAGGGCGGGATCAGTTGTATTTGATGAAAAAAAAGTGTTAATACTATAGGAATGTCCAAGTCCAAACAAGTTTGCGAACAATATCATATCAAATTTGTTATTCTCCTTGACAACTAATGTGCTTAATTATACGATGTTTTACGCAAAGATTGAACTTGCCGCCAGTATTTGTCAGGTAATGCATGAGAATGAATTGTTTTGAGCAACAACCATTTATTATTAGAGGTCCAGGACGTCAGTAAGATGAAATTATATCATTGCTACAGTAACATGGCAAGGCAGCTCCGGAGTAATCGTGAGTTGTTTCGGGCAGTCTTTGGCTTTGATCCTCCTGAAGCAAGCCGGGGTCAATATTGGGATTGGACCACCCTCGCCCTGCGGGGAAGCATGATCAGGCATTGCCGTGTGGGAATGGAAGTTCTGGATATGGGCTGTGGAGCGTATGCGGTTTTAGCCAGGTTCGCCAGAGCCAGGTTTGCATGCAAATCAATCACGGCTGTGGACATGTGTAAAGATGTTATAGACTTTGCATCAAAATCCGATTCCACTTCGTTGATCAGCTATCATCACAGTGATTTGTTTGATTGCGGATTGGGACTTTTTGATATTATCGTTTTCAATGCTCCATATCTGATGGAACAGAAAGCAGAACAATTGGGAATGATTCAAGATGAAGAATTCCGTGAACGGTTTTGCGGAGGCGCTGATGGGGGTGCCACAATCAGGAGGTTTCTCGCAGATTGTCCGAAGCACCTGAAAGATGATGGTTTAGTGCTTTTGGGGGTAAATCATTATCACATCAAAGCCGAAGTAATCCAGGCAGCCATATCAAGATCGGGTTTAAAGCCTGTCGATATCAGTTACAATCACTTCACAAAAGCTTGTGTTTATGCACTAAGGATGAAAAGCAATGCAAAGATGTAAACTATGCCTGATGCCGGATTCAGTGCCGGGGAGTAATTTTGACAGCGAAGGAGTTTGCGCTTGGTGCCGGGAGGGTTATCCACCATACACTATCTTGGGTGAACAGGCTCTCAGGAACAAATTCAAGGGTTTGGGTTCACACCAAGGCAAGGCGGATTGCCTTGTTGGACTGAGCGGAGGAAAGGATAGCACCTATGCGCTATACAGGCTGGTGAAGCACTATCACCTGAAAGCGGAAGCTTTTATCTATACCCATGGAGGCAGCCGTGATTATGCCATCCGTAATGCTGAAAAAACTTGCGCCAGATTGGGAGTTAAGCTGCATTACACATCTTTGAAAGAGAATGCTCACTCTGATGCTTTTCTCAACTATTTCAAAGCCTGGCTGGCGCATCCGGATGCCACAGCTGCAGGGATGACCTGTGTGGCCTGTAAACACCTGCACATTCTGGGTTCGAAACTGGCAACCCAGCGGAAGATTCCTTATGTGGTGTGGTCGTCCACGCCTTTGGAATACTCACCCTTTTTGGCCATCCGCCACACCGGGGATGCCAAGCATCAGTTTCAAAGGGAAGGCCTCTTGCAAAGCGGGGTTAAAATGGCCAGGGCAATGGTCTCTTCGCCCAAGTTTGCCTGGGGAGTATTGGCACAGCTGCGCACCAGTATCCTTGGATGCCTGGCTGTGTTTCCAAGTTCCTCATTTCTGCGGCTCTCCTATCCCGATGTGAAGCCAATCATGTTTTATAGTTTTGAAAAATGGAACCCCGATCACATTTTGGACACCATTACCAGCGAATTGGATTGGCAAATCCCGGCGGAAATCACAGAAGACTGGCATACAGATTGCGTTTTTAATGTGTTCAAAGAGTATATGTTTCAAAAGATGTTCGGGGTATCTTACACTGACGCCCATCTCAGTAATCAAATCCGTCACGGTTTCATCAGCCGGGAAGAAGGTAGAATCAAACTGAGGGAAAGCAAGCTGTATTATGCTGCCGCCGTAGCTCCGGCACTCCAGCAATTGGGGGCGCAAGAACTGATGTCAAAGATAGATCTCTCCTGCTTTGATGTGGAGATATAAACTTGATAGTTCTTGGAATTAATGCCTTTGGCCAGAATCCCTCCGCCGCTTTGGTAATCGATGGCAAACTGCGGGCATTCTCTCATGAAGAGCGTTTCAACCGTTTGAAGAGTTCTCACTCGCTGTTCCCGGCTCAATCACTGGCTTGGTGCCTGGGTTCCCAAAATATCAAGTTGGAAGAAGTGGATAAAATCGCCATCAATTGGGATTGTGGAAAATACCCTTACAGGATTTTGAGCAATATGGCGCGAGCCGCTGCCAGAAAGCTGTTTCAAAACCAGCCCAGGAACTCTGGGCAGGGTGATGGAATGGGGGGAGTGATAAACTATATAAACCAATATCGGCCTGCAAACTACCAAAGCATGATCTATGCAGGCTTGCGGGAGAGTGGATTCAAGGGCAGGCTCCCTGAACTGGTTTACGTTAATCATCACCTGAGCCATGCTTATCAAGCTTATTATCAGTCTGGATATCAGGATGCTTTGGTTCTGGTGGCAGATGGGCATGGGGAGGAGGCTTGTGTATCTGGATACAAAATTTACAAAGGAGAATTTACCAAGATTCTTGAGTATCCGGTTCCGTATTCTTTGGGTTGGTTTTATGGAGGATTTACCGCTTATTTGGGTTTTCACGCCAATCGGGATGAAGGTAAGCTCATGGGTCTGGCTGCCTATGGCGAAGAAAGCAAAGATGCAAACCCCTGGCTGGGGCATCTGGATAAGATTCTCAAGGTCGATAGATACGAATTTGAATTGAATCCATACTTTTTCAAGCTCGGTGGAAATTATCATCATCCCCGTTTCACAGATAAGTTGGTGAAGTATATCACCGAAATCGATCCTAAACTGGTTCCCATCGGGATCGATGAAAGGGCCGAGCATCATGGCAAAAATATCAACCGCTATCTCCTTCCGAAGTATATGGCTCTGGCCTATGCCGTGCAGACTCGTCTGGAAGAGGCTTTGCAGGCCATTGTTCGCCGGATGACACATGAAACCGGACTTAATAAGCTTTGCCTGGCTGGCGGAGTATTTATGAATTGCAAAGCCAATTATTCAATCTCTGAGATGCAGGAAGTGAAAGAGCTGTTCATACATCCGGCCGCTTCTGATGATGGCTCAGCCTTGGGAGCCGCTTACTATGTTTCCCGTCAACTGGGAGATGACCCTGGGGATCCGCTTCTGCATGTGCAGCACGGTGCCAGCTATAGCCTGGACACCATCCGTAAAGCCTTGGAAATAAGCGGTATAGAGTATCGGGAAATGCGTGACCCAGCGATTGAAACAGCCCGACTCTTGGCTCAGGGCAAGTTTGTCGGTTGGTTTCATGGTGGTGCTGAAATGGGAGCAAGAGCTTTGGGAGGACGCAGTATCATCGCCTGCCCAAACAAGGAACAAGTGAAGGATGAGATCAATGCGAAAGTGAAGTTCCGGGAATCCTGGCGCCCCTACTGTCCATCAATGACGGCTGAGCATGCAGATCAATTTCTGGTTCATGCTGTAAACAGTCCCTTCATGATCTGCGCGGACAAGGCAAAACCATTATTGGAGGAACAAGCTCCGGCTACAGTCCATGTGGATCAAACTGTGCGCCCTCAGATTGTGGCAGAAAGTGTCCTGCCCCTATGGCATCGATTGATTACAGAAACGGGAAAACTTACTGGAATACCAGTGCTGCTCAATACCTCCTTCAATGTGAGAGGCGAACCAATTGTGAATTCTCCCTTCGATGCAATCCGCACTTTTTATTCAACGGGTCTGGATGCATTGGTGCTGGAAGATTTCCTGGTGTTGAAAAGAGGACTGAAATCATGAGAAACAAGATTCATATCAGTGTTGATTTTGATTGGATTCCTGGTTCAGAACGAAGTGTGGCGAGGCTTTTCAAGATATTCGCATGTTATGATTTGCATCCCACCCTTTTTTTCACGGGAAGCTTTGCTGCGGCAAATCCCGGTATAATCTTGAAGGCTGCTGATTTAGGTTATGAAATCGGCACTCACGGCTTGCATCATGGCTTGGATGTGGAGGAAAATTTTGGGCCTGAAACCCCTTATAAAAAGCAAAAAAAACTGCTTGGCAAAGCCACGGATATCCTTGGTGACATCACTGGAAGCGCCCCACGGATTTTTCGTGCGCCTCTGTTGAAAATTTCAGAATCCACTTTCGATGTATTGGGAGAATTAGGCTATCAGGCAGATTCCTCAATCCCAGCCCGGAGATACGATTTTGGAGCAGGAAGTGTGAATGCGTTGAGATGCTTCTGTAAGCCCAGCAAAGCACATTT
>JAAYKA010000109.1 GCA_012522635.1 Candidatus Cloacimonadota bacterium | reverse complement strand
CCAAGGCTTTGGCTGAAGGTTTGCAATCCCCGGCTCGCGGCACTGGTTTCCGAACACATCGGAGATACCTGGGTGGCACAATTGGACAGCATCCGCGGCTTGGAAGCCTATGTGGATGACTCCGAATTCATTGACGCCTTCTGGGAAATCCGCCAAATCAACAAAAAAGCGCTCGCCAGACACATCTTCCGTGCCACCGGAGTGCGCTGCCCCACCGACGGCATTTTCGACGCCCAAATTAAGCGCCTGCACGAATATAAACGCCAGTTGCTCAATGTTTTGGGAACCATCGCCCGCTATCTGCGCATCAAGGACAATCCCCAAGCCCAAATCGTGCCCCGCACCGTAATCTTCGCCGGAAAAGCCGCTCCAGGCTACCATTTGGCAAAAATCCTCATCAAACTGATTAACAATCTCGGGCTGGTGGTGAACCGTGACCCGGATGTGGCAGACCGTCTCAAGGTGGTTTTCCTGCCGGATTACAGCGTTTCCCTGGCGGAAAAAATCATCCCCGCCTCCGACCTTTCGGAACAAATTTCCACCGCGGGATATGAAGCAAGTGGCACCGGAAACATGAAATTCGCCCTCAACGGAGCGCTCACCATCGGCACCATGGATGGCGCGAATGTGGAAATGGCTCAGGAAATCGGAGCTGAAAACATGTTCATCTTCGGCATGGACGCGGATGAGGTAAGCTCCCTCAAACAAAGCGGTTACGACCCCGGAAAAATCTATGATTCCGACCCCGAATTACGCCGCGCCATCGATGCCATCGCCAACGACATGTTCTCACCCAACGAAAAAGGCATCTTCGAGCCCATCGTACACGCGCTGCTACACAGCGGTGACCCCTATTGCATCCTCGCGGATTTCCGCTCCTATCTGGATGCCTCACAAAGAGTTGACGACCTTTGGCAAGACCCTTCCGCCTGGGCAAAAAAAGCCATTCTGAACATCGCCCGGGTGGGAAAATTCTCATCCGACCGCGCCATCGAAGAATATGCCCGCGAAATCTGGGACGTGCAACCCCTCATACTGCAGCTCCCATAATATCAAATTGGGAAGGGTAATGCTTTGAAATTAAAGACTTTTGCGACCATTTGCATCTTGCTTTTTGTGCCGCTTTTCGCGTTCGCCAGAGTGGTGATTAACGAAGTTTGCTTCAACCCTGTGGGACCGGACAGTGGCAAGGAATGGATTGAGCTCTACAATGCCGGCGACGAAGACCTGAACCTGGAAGGCGCAAAGCTGTTCAGCGGCGGCAGGGTGTTCACGGAAGTCTTTGAATTCCCGCACTTTATCCTGCGATCCAAGCGCTTTTTGCTCATCGGGGATTCCCAAGTGGAGAATGCCGTTTTCGTTATCCCCCTCGCCTTCCAAAACGGAGGCTCTGCCACGGACGGCATCCGCTATGTTTCTCCCGATGGAACTTATACGGACACAGTGCTTTATGACCAGCCCAATCTCAATATGCTTCCAGATGACAGCGGATATCCGGGTGTTTCTTTTGCCCCGAATCCGCCGGAGGGATGGTCT